>NZ_DCYU01000071.1:38280-60376 GCF_002331165.1 Pseudoalteromonas sp. UBA2102 | reverse complement strand
GGTTATTTATTTGTTTATGACGATCCTAATATATTATCTAGCCGGTATCGCGGGCGCTTAGAGTATGCCGACAACAGTGACGGAAAACGCCACTTATTAGAGCTAACCTATCCGTTTTACGCCATAGATACACCTTATAGCTATGGTATTAAAAGCTTTTCTGAACAGCGAGAAGAGTCGTTGTTTCGCCGTGGTGATGAATACAGTGAGTTTGATCAAACAACCGATTTTTTTAGCGCTTTTTTAGGCCACTCTAAAGCATTATCTGATAGCTGGACACAGCGCTTAACGCTTGGCTATGTAAACCAAGAAGACAGCTTCGCAGAAATAGAAACAACCTTTGCTCCCTTGGCCAAAAATAGACAACTAAGTTACCCCTATGTGAGTGGTCATTGGTTTGAAGACAGTTATATAAAAGTGCGTAATTTTGACAGTATTTCGCGCACCGAAGATTTAAATTTAGGGTGGAATATTAAAGCCCTATTAGGCTACTCAGATGAATCACTAAGTAATGATGACAGCAGAGCCGTGTATTCGTTAAAAGCTAAAAAAGCGCACTTTACTACCGACAGAACGCTGTGGCGTTTTAGTGCTCAAGTGGATGGTTATTGGAATAAAGAGCAAAAACAACTAGAAAACTTTTTAGCCACCAGCGAAGTGCAGTACTACTTAAATACCAGCGAAAACCAATCTTGGTTTGTTAAAGCCCGTGCCCAGTATGCTAAAAACCTAACCGCCGATAAGCAGCTAACACTTGGCGGCGAAACGGGCCTTCGTGGCTATCCTATGGATTACCAGCATGGCGACCGAAGCTTTTTAGTCAGCCTAGAAAAACGCTATTACTGGGAGTACGATTTACTGCAGCTATTTAAAGTAGGTGCAGCGGGCTTTGTTGATGTTGGCCGCGCTTGGTTTAACGATGAAGACAACGGCGAGAACGATCATGTTTTAAAAAATGTTGGGGTGGGTTTGCGTTTAGCACCTAGCAGAGCAAACTCTGGCACCATGATCCACCTTGATATTGCCGCCCCGCTTGATAGCTACGACGATGTTGATTCGGTGCAGTGGCTCGTGAGTGTTAAAAACACCTTTTAAATAGCGAGCAATAAACGAAAGCGTTACACTAGCGCTTTAAATTTTCCTAAAAACAGTACGGGATCACACTTTGGAATTGTTTGCGCTTTTAGAGCTAATGGGTACGCAATATAAATTGATTGTTACCCTTATGGCCATTTTACTTTTTCCTCTTTTATTAAAAGTCACTAAAAAGTTGCTCGAAAAAGCCATAAAAGGAAAAGTAGATGTTCATCGTAAATTTAGAGCTGAGCTGTTATTAAAAATAATACTCGCGTTTGTAGTGCTGTGCTTAGTGCTTATCTTTTGGGGTATAGAGCTGCGCGGGCTATTAGTTTTGGGCTCATCATTATTTGCTATGCTCGGGGTCGCTTTATTTGCCGCTTGGTCGTTGCTTAGTAACCTTACCGCTTTTTTACTCATGTTTATTCAAAATGGTTTTCATGTGGGAAATTGGGTGCGTATTGTTGATGGCGCAAACCATATAGAAGGGCGCATTGTCGAATTAGGTTTAATGAACGTGCTACTTGAGCATGTGGATGGGCACCGAGTTGTTTACCCTAATAACCTGTTTGTGACACGCCCGGTTATGGTATTAAATAAAGAACCTAAGCCTACAAAGGCACCGGTAATAAAACGGATTATTGGCCCTAAAAAGACATAGTTTTAAAAGTTATATCCGCAAAAAAGCCGCAGTAAGGCAAACCTCATTGCGGCTTTTTACTAGCTAACATAATGCTAATTATTTAGCTCAGCTGTTTTAAGCTCTTCATCTAAATCATTTATTTCGTCAATAAAATGCTCTAATTGCTGCTCTACTAAGCTGTTATCATTTGCAAAGTAAGCAAGGTGGAATACCGCATCCCCTTCGTTTACTAGTGGCATAGTTTGCTGGCCTATCACAATACCGCCTTTAGGCGCTAAAAGCTCAAGTTCGGCATCACCTAATGGGCTACTTATGTACGCCAACACTTGGCCTTTTTCTACGTGTTCACCTAGCGATACTTGCGCTCGTACAATGCCATCTACCTCAGCGCGTATCCAACTTGTAGACCCTGCAATAATAGGTTCGGGCAGTTTTTTAGGACGCTTGCCGCGGATCATTTTTAAATGCCGCATCACATAATCCACACCCTGCACACCTGCTGCAATGGCAATGGGGTCAAAACGTAGGGCTTCACCGGCTTCGTAAGTAATCACCGGTATACCTAAATTAGCGGCTTCACTACGTAATGAGCCATTACGAAGGGATGCATTTATAACCGCTGGCGTACCAAATGCTTTGGCCATCTCAGCGGTTGCTTCATCATCTAAATTAGCGCGTATTTGCGGTAAGTTAGTACGGTGAATCGCCCCCGTATGTAAATCAATAATGTGGGTACAATGTACCGCCACCTGATTAAAAAACATATGTGCCATACGCCCCGCAAGCGATCCACGCTCAGAGCCCGGAAAGCTGCGGTTCATATCACGTCTATCGGGTAAATAACGTGATTTATGAATAAAGCCAAACACATTAACAATTGGCACAGCAATTATGGTTCCGCGCAGTTGGCTTGCATCTATTTTAGAGAGCAGCTGGCGAACAACTTCTACACCATTTAGTTCATCACCATGAATAGCGGCACACACCATCAGCACTGGGCCTTCCATTACACCATTAACCACCTCAATAGGAATATTGAGCGGTGAATGGGTGTAAAGTTTAGCAGCCTCTAAGGCAAGGGTTTTACGCTCGCCCACGCCAATACTTTCACCTAGTAAGGTAAAAGGACGATTAATTTTAACCTTTGCCACGGGTTGCGGTTCCTTTAATAGCAGCATTTTTTTCGATGAAATCAATCACCATACCGGCAATATCTTTACCTGTTGCCACTTCAATCCCTTCAAGGCCTGGAGAAGAGTTTACTTCCATTACCAACGGCCCACGAGATGAACGAAGTAAATCAACGCCCGCTACATTTAAGCCCATGGCTTTTGCTGCAGCAACGGCGGTTTTACGCTCTTCTGGAGTAATGCGTACTAATGTAGCGCTACCACCACGGTGAAGGTTTGAGCGAAACTCGCCTTCTTGCGCTTGGCGCTTCATGGCCGCTATTACTTTATCACCTAATACAAAACAACGAATGTCGGCTCCGCCAGCTTCTTTAATGTATTCTTGAACCATAATATTGGCTTTTAAACCCATAAACGCTTCAATAACACTTTCAGCCGCTTTGCGTGTTTCAGCAAGTACAACACCGATGCCTTGTGTGCCTTCAAGTAATTTAATAACAACCGGAGCACCGCCTACCATTTCTAGTAAGTCTTTAACGTCATCTGGTTTGCTGGCAAAACCGGTTACCGGCATGCCTACCCCTTTACGTGATAACAGCTGAAGTGAGCGTAATTTATCGCGCGAACGAGAAATAGCCACCGATTCGTTAACAGGATAAACCCCCATCATTTCGAACTGACGTAAAACAGAGCAACCATAAAACGTCACCGATGCACCAATACGTGGAACAATGGCGTCAAAACCTTTTAAATTTTCACCACGGTAGTGAATTTCTGGCTGTTCTGAGTTTATATTCATATAGCAACGAAGCGCATCAATCACCTTTACCTCGTGACCGCGTGCCTCTGCCGCTTCAATTAAGCGACGCGTTGAATACAAATTTCTGTTGCGAGATAAAATACCAATTTTCATAGTTAAAACCTTAACTATCTAATAAATGAGATAAAGCCGGATCAACGACTATACGATTTTCCATGGCTGTACGCCCTAATAACATTCTAAACTTCATGGTTGCCCGACTCGTTAAAGTAACTTCTATTGGCCAGCTGTGCTGCCCTGCATGCAATGTTGTTTCTATAAAGTAGCGTAACTCTTTTTGCCCACTTGAGCTGGTTACCGCCTTAATTTTTTTAACCTTTGCAGTGCAAGCAACCTGAGTGTGTTCGTCATCTTGCAATGGTTGGACTATAAATTTTACCCACTTTTCTTCGCCTTCTTTGTACTCTTCAATGTTAATTGCATGAATACATGAAGTGCGGGCGCCAGTATCAACTTTTGCTTTTATCTTTTCGATGCCAAGCTCGGGTAAACTTAACCACTCACGCCAACCAACAGTTAACTTTGCTGTCATAAATGTGCCCTTAATAAAAAAGTGACTTATACGCTACGGCGCAAAAAACACCAGCGAAATAAATTTATCTAGTCGATGAGTAAATTAAATTGATCTTTTATAGGAACTAATCACACAATGCGCGCCTTGCTGTTTAGTGCCTTATTTAGCAATTAAAGCCTGCATATAGGTTTTACCTTAACGCTAACTTATTAAAAGTTAAAGTAAGTTTGTAAAGCACTATGCAGATACACTATAGTTAACTGTATTAAAAATACACTATTATATGAGTTTAAAATATGATTAATGGTTTACTGCATGCACTGGTGCTTGATGAAAAAGGCGGCGCGCACGCCATAGAAAACACCCGCGATTTAAATAACTGGCACCCTAGCCAAGGTAAACTGTGGATACATATGGACTACAGCCAAAGCGAGGCAGTAACGTGGCTTAAAAGCCAGGCTCACCTTACCGACTTTGAGCTTGATTCGCTTATTGCTGATGAAACTCGCCCTCGCTTAACACCTAGTACCAATGGCCATATGCTGTTTTTACGTGGTGTAAATTTAAACCCAGCGCAAAGCCCTGAGGACATGGTGTCAATTCGTTTATTTATTAGCGAATCTGTGGTTATCACAACGCGCAAACGTCGCTTACTTTCGATTCAAGATATATTAGCAGAGCTTAATGCTGGCCACGGCCCATGCTCAATATCAGAGTTGGTCGGCTCTATTACGCAAAAACTGACATCACGCATGCAAAGTGTCATTGATACGCTTGATGAAACCCTGGATGAATTTGAAGAAGAAATAGACGAGCCAAGTAAAAAGTTTGATAACCAAGGTTTATCTCAACTGCGCCGTCAAACTATTGCCTTAAAGCGTTACTTAAAACCGCAAAAGGAAGCGTTAAGTTTAATGGTAAATAACCATTACCCCTGGCTTTTAGATGAAGATAAAGCAAAGCTAAACGAAACCACTAACTTACTTATTCGTTATTTAGAAGAGCTAGATAGCGCCATAGAGCGTGCGCAAATTATTCAGCAAACCATTACTAACCAAGTGTCTGAGCAATTAAATCAACGCATGTATGTAATGTCGGTTGTGGCTGCGCTTTTTTTACCACTGGGCTTTTTAACGGGCCTTTTAGGGGTAAATGTAGGTGGCATACCTGGTACCGAAAACCCTTATGCATTTAGTGCATTTGTGATTTTTTTAATTGTGCTTACTGGCGGTATTGGCGTGTACTTTAAAAATAAAAAATGGTTATAAGATAAAGTTTTTTTATTATGGCCACTCAATTGAGTGGCCATAATAAGTCACTAATTAATTAGTTTCGCGCGTATAACTCACATTGGTCATCGTCACTTTTGACTCTGTAATGCCTAAATCCTCAAAACAGTTTTTAAACGAGTTAGAGTTTCCGGCCTCACCACATTTGTCTAATGTGTATGGGTCTTGCGATTGCAGGTAGTTACCAAACTTAAAGTATGACTGCGAATCATCCTCTACCGGTATACCGAACGAGTTACCGAATGCCGTAACCTCTACATCGCCGTAGTTATTAACCACCCGCAAGTTAAATGTCTCACCGCTGGTCATTGTACCCAAAGCAAATTTTTCTTCATTACCGCTGGTATTACGTAAACGTACGTACACATCAAAAATCCCGTTGTTCGCTACGCTATCATTAAAGCCCGATTCATCAGTATCCGACACATACACTTTAGATATAGTGCCGGTATCACTAGCATGGTGCTGCGATATAATTGTTTTTCCGCCATCAGACATCTCAACTTTTACCGTAGCTTCGAATACTTCATAGGTTTGAGTCATAGCAACGCGTAAGCTTTCTTTAACCTTATACTCATGACGCCAGCCATTACCATTAGGCGTAATATGTTGTGCCTCTAACGGCACAAACACTAAGGTGCTATCGTCAACGAGAGGATTTGGGTTATCCCCTTCTAAATCAAAAATGCTACCACTGGTTATGCTGCTAGGTATTGTTGAACCATTTGAGTTATCGCTGCCGCCATCTGAGCCACCATCATTACTGCCGCTGCCCTCAACCAAGGCAAAATTATCAAACCTTACATCGCTGGTGTTGTTGTAATGTTTAGCAAAAACCTGAAGTGAATTGGTGTTTGCTGAGGTAAATGTTTTTGTTACTTTAGTCCACGAAGAAACATTAAAGGTTTGGTTTTTAAATAAACCATTTAAATCGTTTACACCAATTTGCCCTTTACCCAGCACATAAGCACTTAGGGTGTATTCAGTGTTAGGCTGTATATCTACCACTTGATAAACCCGTGCTGGACTGCCCTGAATTTTTAACGATTTTGAGCCACTGTAAGAATCCGAAGAAATAGCGGCTGGGTCGGTTTCGTTCCAATTACTAAAGCCACTTTCAAAGCCTGCATTATTAATTGTTGCAGCATGAGATAGCGCTGAACTTGTCGCAATTGCGCTGTAAAAAAACAGTTTTTTATGGTTAATCATTATCTTTATTCCTTTAAACCTGAATATAAAAATAACCTAACTACCTAGTTTTGTGTCAGTCACTAAAACTTAGATCACCCAGTGTAAACAGGTTTCTATTTTTGTGTATGAATAGATTTGGCAAGAACACTCGGGTTACAAAAATCAATCTAAAACCCTTAAATTGGCCTTACCAATATTAATGCCATATGGCGAGCTAAAGGCTATATTCTTTGTTACCAATATGTCAACAGAGGATGTAATAGCAAATATGTATTAGTTTTATTAAATATTGCATTTACAACTTGTAAATAGTTATAACTATTCAACATGTTACACATTAGGGACAGGTTAGCAATAAATAAAAATATTTTTCAATTTAATGAATAAGTAGTACGTCGAAATAAGCCCTATTACCAATAAGAATATGAACAAGCTTAACTTTTAATGAATAAATTAAAGATAATTAAGTTTTTTATATGAAAGATAATAATTGGTTATAACAAAAATAAAATTGGTAACACGAAAAGTGTTAAATTTTTGCCGTTAAATAAGGCAAAATAAAGGGGGTATTAATACGCCATTACACTAAAAATGAATTAATATCTGAAAATAGGCAGCGGTTTAAAGAGTCATGTTTACTCTGTGCACAAAAAAGCGAGCATATATAAATGCTCGCCCTTATCAACTAGCTAACGCCTTACTCTTGAAAGTAAGTGCCCCAACCGTCGTATTCAACGTCACACTCAACAGCTAACGCTGCAAGTTTATCAACGTCTTCCATTATAACTTCAACGTCTAGCTCAGCTTCGACTACAATATCAAAGCTCCAAATTTTGCTGCCATCTTCTAGCTCAAGCTCTGCCGGTTCTTCAACATCGTAGCCTAATTTAAAGGCAGCCAGTGCCGCTTGCTCTAATTTGCTAAAATCTTCGCATACAAAATGATGCTCAACTTCATAAAGTATTTCAGGATCAGAGCCATCTTCAAGTAGTGAACTTACGATGTCTTCACTTATTTCACGCCAGTTTTCCATTATTTATCTCTCGCTTGAGCATCTAATTCAGTTATTTTAGCAGCCATAATACTATGCACTTGGGTGGCCTGTTCACGGGCACTCACTTTTTTATCAAGTGATATAGGCGCTAACATTTCAATGTAAATTGTACCATTATCCCAGCGGTTTAGCTTAATAGTTTTATCAGTTGTGCTCATACATACCGGCACTATGGGTACATCTGCGCTTAAAGCGGTGTGAAATGCACCGGTTTTAAATGGCAGTAAACCTCGGCCATAGCTTCTTGTGCCTTCGGGAAATACCCAAATAGATAGGCCTTTTTGTTTAATTTTTTCAGCGGCTTTTGAAATTGTACCTGCCGCTTTTGAGCGATTGGCTCTATCAATCAATATGTTGCCCGACAACCAGTAAAGTTGTCCAAAAAATGGGATCCACTTTAAGCTTTTTTTGCCTAAGCTAACGCAGTTTTCAGGCACTATAGCCGATACAGTAAATAAATCGTAATTGTTTTGATGGTTTGATAGGTAAACCGCAGGGCCAGTATTGAGCGCATCAGGGTGGCGTTTAAGGACAAGTTTAACCCCTAACATTTTAGCCATTGAGCCAAACCAGCCGGCTATCACATGCACATTATTAGGGTGAAACGGTCTCACAATCGACAATAACAACCCAAACACGCAGCTGAAAAATATAAACAGCACCATAATTAAAATACGTATAACAGCTAACAAACTTCTCTCCAAAATGTGTGTGCAATGCGCTATAAGCCACGCATATTTCACTATTATAACGTGATTTTATGACGATCACGAGACAATAGCGAACAGCTGTAAGCTGAAAAATACAGCATAAACAAAAACGGCCTGCAAAAGCAGGCCGTTAGAGGTGTATATTTCGGGTTTATTCTTCGACTAATGTGTCATCATTTTGCTCATCTGCCGGCGTAAACTCCACCACAGCTTCATCAACACGCTGCAGGCCTCGCGGTAACTTATTACCTCTACGCCCGCGCTCACCATGATAATGCTCCAGGTCACTCGGTTTAAGCGTTAGCTTTCGTTTACCAGCATGAAGGGTAACGCTACTGCCTTGTGGTACCACCGCCAGCACTTTGACAAACTCTTCACGTGCTTGCACTTTAGCCCCTGGTATAGAGATAATTTTATTGCCTTTACCTTTACCCAGTTTTGGTAAGTCGCGCAGTGGGAACAACAGCATGCGTCCTTCGTTCGAAATGGCCATGCAGTAATCGGTTGCTACATCGTTTACTCTGATTGGTGAGAGTAAAATTCCGCCCTTAGGCACGCTCACCAAGGCTTTACCGTTTTTATTTTTACTTACTAGGTCTTTAAAGTCAGTAATAAAGCCATAACCCGCGTCAGAGGCCATAAGTAGCACTTGATTATCTTCACCCATTACCACGTGCTCAAAATTAGCTCCAGTGGTGAGGTTAAAGCGCCCTGTCATTGGCTCGCCTTGGCTACGTGCCGATGGCAAGCTGTGTGCATCGGTTGCAAATGCACGCCCTGCTGAGTCTAAAAATACCGCAGGCTGATTACTCTTACCCTTAGCAGAGGCTTTGTATTCATCGCCAGCACGGTAATTAAGCCCTTCTACATCAATGTCATGGCCTTTACCAACACGTGCCCAGCCTTTATCAGAAAGCACGACTGTTACTGACTCTGAAGGAATTAAATCTTTTTCACTCAGTGCTTTAGCTTCTACGCGCTCAATAACAGGTGAGCGGCGATCGTCGCCATACATATCGGCCGCTTCTTGAATTTCTTTTTTAAGAAGCGTTGACATACGACGGTCTGAGCCAAGCGTTAGCTCTAACTTGTCACGTTCTTTGGCCAACTCATCTTGCTCGCCACGTATTTTAAATTCTTCTAGTTTTGCTAAATGACGAAGTTTTAACTCTAAAATGGCTTCGGCTTGAGTATCGGTTAAATCAAAGCGCTCCATCAACACAGGTTTTGGTTTATCTTCTGTGCGAATAATTTCAATTACTTCATCAATATTTAAAAAGGCAGCAAGTAAACCTTCTAAAATATGCAATCGTGCCAGTACTTTATCTAAACGGTGCTGTAAGCGCCTGCGTACTGTTTCGCGTCTAAACGTTAGCCACTCAGATAAAATACTGCGTAGGTCTTTTACTTGCGGGCGGCCATCAAGGCCTAGCATGTTTAAGTTTACACGGTAGTTTTTTTCAAGGTCGGTGGTGGCAAATAGGTGCGCCATTAACGGCTCAGCTTTAATGCGGTTTGAACGCGGTACAATCACAATACGGGTTGGATTTTCGTGATCAGACTCATCTCGTAAATCAGCGACCATTGGCAGCTTTTTAGCATTCATTTGCGCTGCTATTTGCTCAAGCACTTTAGCCCCTGAACACTGATGCGGTAGCGCCGTAATAACAATATCGCCATGCTCTTCAGTATACACCGCGCGCATTTTAATTGAGCCTCGGCCGGTTTTGTATATTTTATGAATATCGGCTTTTGGGGTAATTATTTCAGCGTCGGTTGGATAATCAGGTGCGTGCACAAGCTCAAGTAACTCATCAAGCTCGGTTTTAGGCTTATCAAGTAATAAACAACAGGCACTGGCTACTTCACGCACATTATGTGGTGGAATATCGGTTGCCATACCTACTGCAATACCCGTTACGCCATTTAACAAAATATGCGGTAAGCGCGCCGGTAACACTAATGGCTCGTCCATAGTGCCGTCAAAGTTTGGCGTCCAATCAACGGTGCCTTGCCCTAGCTCTTTAAGTAATACCTCAGAGAACTTTGATAAGCGTGCTTCGGTATAACGCATTGCCGCAAACGATTTAGGGTCATCTGCTGCCCCCCAGTTACCTTGCCCATCGACTAATGGGTAACGGTAAGAAAACGGCTGTGCCATTAATACCATAGCCTCGTAACAGGCACTGTCGCCATGCGGGTGGTATTTACCTAATACATCACCTACCGTACGAGCCGATTTTTTATATTTAGCAGCGGCCGATAAACCCAGCTCACTCATAGCATAAATAATACGACGTTGAACCGGTTTTAAACCATCACCAACATGCGGTAATGCACGGTCCATAATTACGTACATAGAGTAATTTAAGTAGGCGTCTTCAGTAAAACGCCCCATTGTTTGTTGTTCAATTCCTTGCATTAGCAAGGTATCTGTATCACTCATTAAAGCTTACCTAGTTTTTCTTATAGCTTACGCGGTAGATCACGTTTGCGTAATCGTCGCTTATTAGCAGACTGCCGTCATTTAATTGTGCAAATGCAACTGGGCGTCCAAAGGTTGTTTCGTTATGCATAAAGCCGGTAATAAATGGCGTGTATTTAGTAATACGCCCTTGCTCTACATTGGCTACAGCCACTTTATAACCTGACTTTTTAGTACGATTCCACGAGCCATGTTCAGCAACAAATAGCTGCTCTTTGTAAAAGCCCGGGAACTGTTTACCGGTATAAAAATGAATGCCAAGTGGCGCAACGTGAGCACCTAGCGCAAGCGCTGGCGGGCTGTAGTCGCTAATGTTTTTACCTTTACCAAACTCAGGATCTACAATGGCACCGGCGTGAACGTAAGGAAAACCAAAGTGCTCGTTTTCTTTACTTACGCGGTTAATTTCATCAGGTGGAATATCATCACCCATCATGTCGCGGCCGTTATCGCTAAACCATAATGCTTGCGTGCTTGGATGAAAGTCAAACCCCACTGAGTTGCGTACCCCTTGGGCTATTGTTTTAATTTGTTTTGTTTCTACATCAAGTGCAAAAATACGCCCGTAACGCTCATCTTCGGCGCATATATTACACGGAACACCAACCGGAATAATAAGCTCGCCAGTGGGTGCAAAGCGTAAAAACTTCCACCCGTGGTGACGATCCGATGGCAACGCGTTGTAAACCACGTCAAATTTAGGGTCTTTTAACTGCGTGTCTACGTTTTTAAAGCGAATAATACGGTGTACTTCACCTACGTATAAATCGCCATCTTTAATTGCTAAACCAGAGGGCATATTTAGCCCCTCAGCAATCACCATTTTTTTATCTGCTATGCCATCACTGTTATGATCGATTAACGCATACACATTTCCTGCTTTGCGCGAACCTGCGTAAACAATGCCTTTTTTTGATACTGCTATCTGGCGTGCATTTTCAACATCATCAGCAAATAAGCTTACCTCAAACCCAGGTGCTACGGTTAGTTTGTCTAGTATGTCTTTTGCCATTGCAGGGGCTGTTGTTAAGCCAAGCAATAATAAACTTCCTAGTATTTTATTCATTTGCCTCTCCAAGTGTTAAACACAAGCCTATTATACCTGTGCTTTATTACCGTGATCTTCTAGCCACTGGCGTCTGTCTGACGAGCGTTTTTTAGCAAGTAGCATATCCATCATTTCTAATGTTTGCTCTTCTTCGTCTAGCGTGAGTTGCACTAAGCGGCGAGTATTTGGGTCCATTGTCGTTTCGCGCAGCTGCAGCGGGTTCATTTCGCCCAGCCCTTTAAATCGTTGCACGTTTACTTTACCGCGTTTTTTCTCTGCTTCTATGCGGGCCAAAATACCTGTTTTTTCATCTTCATCGAGGGCGTAATACACCTCTTTACCAATGTCGATTCTAAACAGTGGTGGCATAGCCACGTACACATGCCCTGTTTTAACCAATTGCGGAAAATGACGCACAAACAAAGCACATAATAAGGTGGCAATGTGTAGTCCATCCGAGTCAGCATCGGCCAATATACAAATTTTATTATAACGCAGGCCGGTTAAATCAGTTGAGTCAGGGTCAATACCCAGCGCCACCGAAATATCATGCACCTCTTGCGAGGCTAATATTTGCCCTGATTCAACTTCCCACGTATTCAAAATTTTACCGCGCAGTGGCATTATTGCCTGAAACTCACGATCGCGTGCTTGCTTAGCCGAGCCACCTGCTGAGTCACCCTCTACCAAAAATAGTTCGGTACGGTCGTTATCGGCGGCACTACAGTCGGTTAGTTTACCGGGTAACGCAGGGCCTGAGGTAACGCGTTTGCGCACTACTTTTTTAGCCGCTCGCAATCGGCGCTGTGCATTTGAAATACACAGTTCAGCAAGCAATTCTGCAGTGTCTGTGTGCTCGTTTAACCATAAGCTAAATGAGTCCTTAACCACACCCGATACAAACGCTGCACATGAGCGAGAAGAAAGCTTTTCTTTGGTTTGGCCGGCAAATTGTGGGTCTTGCATTTTTACCGATAACACATAGCTACAGCGCTCCCAAATATCATCTGGGGTAAGCTTTACGCCACGCGGTAATAAGTTTCTAAATTCACAAAATTCGCGCATTGCTTCAAGTAAGCCTTGGCGCAAACCATTTACGTGTGTACCACCTTGTGCGGTAGGAATAAGGTTTACATAGCTCTCAGCAATCGATTCGCCGCCTTCAGGTTGCCATACAACAGCCCAATCAGCCCCTTCAATCGAGCTTGAAAACTCGCCTACAAATGGGTCTTTTGGCAGTACTTCAAAGCCTTTAACAGCTTCAATTAAGTAATCCTTTAAGCCTGTTTCGTAAAACCATTCTTGCGTTTCTTTAGTTTGCTTATTAACAAACTTAATGCGCAAGCCTGGGCATAAAACCGCTTTAGCTTTTAATAGGTGGTTTAATTTAGTAATTGAAAAGTTAGCTGAGTCAAAGTAACTCGCATCGGGCCAAAATCGAACGGTTGTACCGGTGTTGCGCTTACCAACAGTGCCAATGACATTTAAGTCTTCAACTTTATCACCGTTTTCAAAGGCCATTCTAAATTGTTGAGCGTCGCGCCTTACCGTTACTTCAACACGATGCGATAACGCATTTACAACCGAAATACCTACCCCGTGTAAACCGCCCGAAAACTGATAGTTTTTGTTAGAGAATTTACCACCTGCATGCAGCTTGGTAAAAATCAGCTCCACCCCAGGAATACCTTCCTCAGGGTGAATATCTATAGGCATACCACGGCCATCGTCTATAACTTCAAGAGAGTTATCTTCGTGTAAGATCACATCAATTTTAGTGGCATGGCCCGCCATGGCTTCATCGACGCTGTTATCGATAACCTCTTGGCCTAAATGATTTGGACGTACCGTGTCGGTATACATACCAGGGCGGCGTTTTACCGGCTCTAATCCATTGAGAACCTCAATGGCTTCGGCGTTATAATTTTGCTGACTCATAATTTTTATCTTTATATGCGCTTAGGCTAATTTGTTTTAGGTAATTTAAGAAACTCTACAATACTATCTAAGGTGCGTTCAAAACCAACAAAGCTGTGATCGCCACCAAACTCAACTAACTGTTTGCATTGTGAAAAATAATTTACTGCGTGTTGATAATTTAACACTTCATCTCCCGTTTGCTGCAACAAATAGAGCAGTTCGGGGGATGTTAATTTAGGCACATACAATGCTTTTAAAGCATCCATGTGGCTGGTATTTAACTCATAATGATAATCTTGATACGGATTATAATTGTGGCCAATAAGCGGCGCTAATAAGTTAAACGGTGCTACTGCTGGGTTTATTAATGCTGCTCGCAGGTTATAACGCTGCGACAAGTAGGTGGCATAAAACCCACCTAGTGAGCTCCCAAGTAACGCGGTATCTGGCGTTAATAAATGCTCAAGCTGTAAAATAGCTTGTAAGGGCTCGTGATTTAAACGCGGTACGCAATAGTCAACGTCATAGTTTGCCATAAGCTCGCCAAAGCGCACAGCTTTATATGATTTTTCAGAACTATTAAAGCCATGAATATAAATTACGCGTTTAACCATACAACATCCGTTTTAACTGTTAAAGCATTGTCCTGTGTCGTTAAATGCAACATTCGATAAGCGGGGCCGTGGTTTTCTTGCTGCCATTGCGGGCAATTTTTTGTAAATTGCACCGAACTGGCGGGCGTTGCATAAATACTCAGCTCTCTAAAAGTTTGCGTATAGTGATTATGCACATGACCGTGCAGCAACGCCGCTACATTAGCGCTATTAACTAACACGTTTAATAATTGCGGGCCGTTTTCAAGCATGTGTTTATCAAGGTAGCCATTAATAGCAAGCGGGTTGTGATGACAAAACACCACATGCTGCGATTGCGAACTTGCTAAACAATCCGCGATTTCATTTAAGTGCTCGCTAGACACCCACCCTGCAGGTGTAGGGCCTTTTGAGTTTATAAGTAGCAGCTCAAATCCTTGTGCGATAATGCGTTTAGCCGACACTATTTTCCCACCACTGATACGATTAAGCATGGCAATCTCATCATGATTGCCTGGTACCCAAAATACTGGGCAGGTCAAATCAGCGTTATTAATAAGCTCAGCAAATAATAAATAAGATTCAAAACTATGATCTTGTGTTAAATCACCACCAAATATAACCGCATCTAATGACTGCGTGGCCATGTGCGCTAATGCGTGTGCAAAATGCGCGGCGGTGTTTACGTTAAAGTACTCTGCGTTAGGGTCGGCAAATAAATGGCTATCGGTTATATGCGCAACACGCAGCGATGAGCGGTTAAAGTGATAATGCTCATCAAACCAAGCCATTGTTTATATCCCAGTTTAGTACTGCTCGGCCATGCTCTACACAGGCTACTAACCAGTCATATAAAAATGCATTAAGTTGATACTTTTCATCTTTTTGGTGCATTTTAGGATTTGGATAACCATAAGATGGCTTTATCCGTTGATGATAATCGTGGTGAATAATTTCAGCCACTTTTGCATCTTGATAAAGCCTGACTGTTAAATACAAAGGAGAAACGCCCTTAACCATCCCTGTTAGCTGTTTGATAGAAATATCCAGTGTGTACTTAGCACTATCGTCAATGATAATGGCAAATTCACTATGACCTAATTTAACTTTACGCACACTATTAGCGCTGCGCTCTTTAGGTAATAGTTTTGAAAGACGTACGTAATTATGCTCGCAAAGCGTCATGTACTTTGGGAGGCTCTGAATATATCGTTGGGTTGCTAAAAGTGCTGTCAAAGTACCGCCGTATTAAAAAGTTAAAATTATGTCCACTTACTGCTTATTTTTTCACGATTTAACGCCAACCACTGTAAACAGATTACCGTTGCCGCGTTATCTATTTCACCGTTATTGAGGCGCGAAAGCGCATCATCAAGGCTTAAAATATGAGTTTTAATGTCTTCACCTTCGCTTTCAAGGCCATATACACCACTTTGTACTTGGCTTAAATCTGCCCGTGCTAGGTATAAATGTAAGCGCTCAGTGGTACCGCCCGGACTTGAAAGGTAAGAGAGCATAAATTCAAGGTCAGTAAGCTCAAGTCCAGCCTCTTCATAGGCTTCTTTTTTTACCACCCCTTCGTAATCGGTACTGCCATCGGTCATACCGGCAATACATTCTAGCAGCCAGGGCGAGTGTTTGCTGTTAATAGCGCCAATACGTATTTGCTCTATTAAAAGTACACTTTGCGTAGTTACATCATAAGGTAGAACAGCGATTGCATCACCCCGCTCTAGTATTTCGCGCTTTATAAGTTGCGATGTACCACCATTAAACAGGCTATGCTCAAACTCATACATATCCACCTTAAAAAAGCCATTATACAGACTTTTAACTGCTTTTAAGCTCACATCTTTATGTGTAAATTGAACCAAGCTTTTATCTGCCATATTATACATCCCGCTTATTTAAACGATTAAAGTTTGTTAATATATTCTGTTACATTTGAACATACAGTTTTACTAATTTCTTTTTTAGTTATTAAGCAAAACACGTTACCATGCTTTTAGTACAAAATTTGTCTAAGGACTGAACCTAACATGAAAAAGAACATCCTTGCAGCGCTCGTTAGTTTGTCGTGCGCATTAGGCACAACCACAGCAAGTGCTGAAGATTTAATGCAAGTTTTTGAAATTGCTACTGCTAATGATCCCACTGTTTTAAAAGCAAAAGCCCAAGCAGATGCGCAATCTTACGAGAGCGATTTAGCAATGAGTGCATTACTGCCGCAAATTGGCGTAAGCATGGGCTATGAAAAAAGCGATTCTACCTCTTTTCAAAGCGTCGGTGATTTAGCTGACCAAGTTAAAATAAACAGCGATACCGACCAATTCACGCGTGGTGTTAGTTTAAGCCAAACCTTATTCGACTTAGGCGCATGGAATACACTCGATATTGCCGAAAAACAAGCGCTGCAAGCCAATGCGCAATACGATAACGCAAAACAAAACTTAATTGTGCGCGTTGCTGAAGGCTATTTTAACGTATTAAGCGCCATTGATAACCTTGAATTTGTGCAAGCCGAAAAGCGTGCCATTGAACGCCAGTTAGAGCAAACAAAACAGCGCTACGCAGTTGGCCTTACAGCAATTACAGATGTTCACGAAGCGCAAGCACAATACGATAACTCAGTAGCACAAGAAATTATTGCCAGTAATGCCGTTGAAACCGCACGCGAGCAACTGCGTGAAATAACCGGTAAGTACCACGCAAAACTTGATTTTTTAAACACCGAAACATTTTCAACAGTAAAACCGGTTAAAAAATCGACTGACTTTGTAAAAGTAGCTGAGAACAATAATATCAGCTTACAAGTGGCTAAAGTCACGGTTGATATTGCTAAGGATCAGATCACGCTTGCTAAAGCTGGCCACTACCCAAAGCTAACACTTGATGCCAGCTACGGTGATTCTTTAACTGACCAAAATATAAATGGTTTAAGCTTTAACGACCAACCACGTGCCGACTCAACATCGGTTGCCGTTAATTTAAGTGTTCCTCTGTACACTGGCGGCGCAACCGTAGCTGCAACTAAACAAGCCCGTGCGTTTTATGTTTCAGCCAGCCAAGATTACGAAACAAATTACCGCGCCGTAACGCGTACCGTTATTACCTCATACAACCAAGTTGTATCAGACATCGCGACTTACAAAGCCTTAGAGCAAGCCGTGGTATCAGCGCAAAGTGCGCTTAAAGCAACAGAAGCTGGCTTTGAAGTAGGCACGCGTACTATTGTTGATGTGCTTGTAAGCACGCAAAACTTGTATGATGCAAAACGTAACCTAGCTGATGTACGCTATCGTTACGTGTTATCTACGCTTCGCTTAAAGCAAGCTGCAGGTACACTAACAAGTGCCGATTTACTGGGTATTAACCAAGGCTTAAAAAAAGCCTAATAAGTTAAAGAGTAACGTTTAAAGCCAGCCATTGCTGGCTTTTTGTATTTTATAACACTAAGCGTTAAACTAGCGTTTTTATTTTAGAGAGTATTTTGTGGTCACCTCATCTCCTTTTAAAGCCTCGTTTTTAGGCCCTCGTTATTGGCTAACGTGGATTGGCGTTTTCTTTTTGTATTTGATTTCGTGGTTGCCACAAAAAATTCAGCTTAGCTTAGGTAAGTTATTAGGGCGCTTAGTACATAAATTTATGAAACGTCGTCGCCATATTGCCGAGGTTAATATAAAGCTGTGTTTTCCTGATATGAGCGAAGCTGAGCAACAACAGCTTGTGCTAAAAAATATGGAAAACACCGGTATTGCCATGGTTGAAACTGGCATGGCCTGGTGGTGGCCGCAGTGGCGCGTTAAAAAAGCGTATGGCTCTATCAAAGGATTAGAGCACTTTGAGCGCGTGCAGGCTCAAGGTAAAGGCGTATTGCTATTGGTGCCGCATATTTTGCATTTAGAAATGGCGAGTCGTGTTATGGGCACCAAATGCCAAGGGCTGGGGTTTTACCGCCCACATAACAATGCACTCATGGAATACTTTACAACCAATGGCCGCCTTCGTTCTAACGAGTATTTAATTGGACGAAAAGACGTAAAAGGCTTGTTAAAGTCACTAAAAAATAAAAAGGTGTGTTATTACCTACCCGACCAAGACTACGGCCGTAACCGCTGTGAATTTGTGCCTTTTTACGCAGTGCCAGATACAGCCACAACCACAGGTACATTACTGTTTGCAGCAAGTAAACACTGCGAAACCATGAGCCTAATTAGTCGTCGTGATGAGCACGGTAAATACCATTTAGAAATAGTACCTGAGCTTGAAAATTTCCCAAGCGGCGATGATAAAGCAGATGTAACACGTGTAAATCAGCGCGTTGAGCAATCAATTAACGCTGCGCCTGAGCAATACATGTGGCTGCACCGCCGTTTTAAAACACGCCCTGATAAAAATACTCCTTCTTTTTATAAAAAGTAGTGGTATAAATAAATAATGATAATAAATGAGCATGAGTTATGTGGTTTTGGGTTAAGCATTTAATACTAGCAGTTGCATTAATTTTACTGGCTATCTATGTGTTAGTCGGAGCGGGACCATTGTTTGACATAAAAGAGACTAAAAACGCAGCTGCCGAGGGGCTTTCTCGCTTTTATTCGTCTATCCGTAACCAAGTTAAATCCGATAAGGAGCGCGATAAGTTTGTACTGCAGCTTAAAAAGCCCGAGCAAACACTTGATCGTGTTTTAGCAGAGCGCGGCAGAGCCGTTGACCCTATGCCTGCTAGCTGGACAGGAACAAGTGAACCAAGACGCTTTGAAAGCGGCTCAACGTTAAAAGGCGTACTGGACCAATACGCTAAAAGCGAAGGTATTCAATTATATTGGTATTTGAGTAAAGACTACGTTGTAAAAGATTATTTTAGGGTTGATAGCAGTTTTACCTCAGCGCTTTACCAAGTTGGTAGTGCAATTAATGATGACTTTGAAAATGAAGTCTATACTTTTTTTTGCTTCAAACAGCGCGCAGCGGTGATCACTGAATTACCTTCTGAATTTGTGCGCAGCAATTGTTTAAAGCTTAATACTTAGCAGCGTAAATAAACCAACCCCATACATAATAAAAACCCAAGCCTGTGCTTGGGTTTTTAGTGTTTATGTTTCTAGTTCAAATATTACATTCCAGCATGCCGTTACACTTTCTATATCGGTTTGATACTCCTTACGCGACACCAAGCGACCTTGCTGATTTAGGCTTAATACGTGATAACGTGAGCGATAATCAATATACGCCTGGATTAACTGCTGCTTTTGGGTTTTAGTGATACAACCAATCGCAGCAGCGTCTGTAAGTATTCTTACATTATCGGAAAACACCGTTAGCTGGCTAAACTGATTCGCGTTTTTGAGCACTAGGTATTGAGTTATAAATTCAATGTCGGTCATGGCGCCCACATCTTGTTTTAAATCAAATTGCTCAGAGTTTCCTTTAGCTAAGTGCGTGCGCATTTTTTCGCGCATTTTAAGCACATCTTGCTTAAGTGTATCTACATCCCGTGGGGCACATAATATCTCTTTACGAATTTGTGCAAAACGCGCTCTTAGCTCATCTTGGCCTAATATAACGCGGGCGCGCACAAGCGCTTGGTGCTCCCAAGTCCATGCTTGGGTTTGCTGATAATGATTAAAGCTCTCTAAGTTAATAGCCAATAAACCAGAGGCGCCTTCAGGGCGCAGGCGTGTATCAAGCTCATACAATATGCCCGAGGCGGTACGGGTATTAAATAAATGCATTAAGCGCTGTGCAAGTTTTAAATAAAACTGTCGTGAGGTAATCGATTTATCGCCATTGGTGCTGCTATTACCGTCGTGATTATGCACAAACACGAGGTCTAGGTCGGAGTCGTAGCCTACTTCAAAGCCGCCCGTTTTACCGTACGCAATAACGGCAAAGCCTTTGTGTTCATCATCTGTATTTGGTGGCATGCCAAAGCGCTTAACCGTGTTATACCACGCTATATTAACGGCTTGGTCTACCACAGCCTCGGCAAGAGCCGTTAAGTGATCGCTTACTTTCATAACATCAATCACACCGGTTGCATCGGCAGCCGCAATACGTAATTGATGTGTTTGCTTAAACTGCCTAAGCGCTTCCATTTGTAGCTCTAGGTCGTCGTGTTCTATACGCAAAAAATATTGCCGTATTTCATCTTTATAGGCGCTCAACGGCGTAGGTTTGTAAAGCGCAGCAGGGTCTATTAGCTCATCAAGCAAAATAGGATAACGGGAAATATGCTCCCCTATCCATTTACTATGGCAACATAATAAAACAAGCTGCTTTAGCGCACCTTGGTTTTCGTAAAGCAATTCAAGGTAAGCAGTACGCGATACAATTTTATTTAAAATTTGGCATACCAAGGTAAATGTTTCACCGCTGGCATTAAAGTCACTAAGCTGTTTGAGCAATAAAGGCATTAGTTTGTCGAGAATATCTCGCCCACGATTACCTATATTTACCTTACTCAAACGTTGTTTAAAATCATGAAGTGGTACTTGCCACTGATTTTTTATATCGTTTAAAAAGCTAACATCACCATGATCCCAAGCACTTATAAACGCACCTTCGCAGGTATCAAGGGGAACGGTTTCCTCCCCTATCACCAATAAAAATTCATCGTGAATTTTGGCCATAACCTGCTCAATATCGCTCATGGTATGGTTAAAACTTTCAGACTCGAGTAAGTAATTTAAGCGCTCTTGATTAAGCTCATCATCGGGCAGGGTTTGTGTTTGTTGATCGTCAAACATTTGCAAGTATTGCTCTACTTTACGCAAGTGTAAGTAGTTGCGCTTTAGCTCATTCGCTTCTTGCTCATCCATCGCTTGGTTTAACGTTAACTGCTCTAAGGCATACAGTAACGATTGGGTTTGTAAGTTAGCTTCTCGCCCACCACGGACCATTTGTAAAGCTTGTACAATAAATTCAACCTCGCGAATGCCACCAGCACCTAGTTTTATATTGTTGGTCAGGCGTTTTCGGCGAACCTCTTGAGCTATCATAAGCTTCATTTTTCTCAGCGATTCAATCACCGAAAAATCAATATATCGACGATAAACAAAGGGCTTTAAAAGCTGTATAAATTCATCCCAATATTGATTGGGTGTGCCAATTAGCCGCCCTTTTAACATGGCGTAACGCTCCCAATCGCGCCCTTGCTCCTGGTAGTAATCTTCTATGGCGTGAAAGCTCATCACTAAAGGCCCACTTTCACCAAATGGGCGCAAGCGCATATCAACCCTAAATACTTGGCCATTGCCGGTTACTTGATTAAGTGCATTAATCAGTTTTTGCGCTACTTTGGTGTAAAACACTTGGGCTTCAATACGTTTACGCCCACCTTGGGTCGGTACATTGCGCGGGTAGGCAAAAATCAAATCTATATCTGATGAATAATTAAGCTCGTGGCCGCCCAATTTACCCATGCCTAAAACCATTAAAGGCAAAGAGTTACCTTGCTCATCTAATGGCTCCCCTGCTGTTTTTGCCGTTTGCGCATGGGCCCATCTATTTGCGCTATTAATAAGCATATCAGCTAATAGGCTTATGTATTTTATGCTGTCACTGATTGGGTTATCGCAACACAAATCGAGGTACGCTACTTTTAACCAGTATTTTTCTCG
>NZ_DCYU01000071.1:0-37882 GCF_002331165.1 Pseudoalteromonas sp. UBA2102 | reverse complement strand
TCTCGGCTAAATTGCTCATCGGGGTTTATTAACCAGTCTTTTAGTTGAGGTTGCGACTCTAAACTGCGAAAAGCAAAGTCGCTCAAAGCACATAATTTTACAACTTCTTCTTGTATAGGTTGCTGCGGATACAGCTGTGCAAAGCGTGTTGAGCCAAGTTTTTGTAATTGAATAGGAAGTTGCATTTTGTTACTCATCAATCCTCTCTTTTATATATGCGCTAACCATACTAGAATAACTAAAACCAAGAAAGGTTATCTCTACTTAGGATCAGCATGTCATATTTATCATTATCTAACACTAGTTTAGTTGCGATTGCCATTAGTTTTGCGGTTATATGCATTACTATTTTTAGTCTTAGAATTGTTGCTCAAATAAAAGCAAAACAGGCACTTAAAGATGAACTAGCGCAGCATGATAATTTTGCAATGGGGATTAGTTTCGCCTCAGAAATTACCGTGGTTATTGCCACTATGGCATTTTTATTTGATGAAATAAGTATGAGTACGGCACAACATAATCCATTAAAAGTGGTTATTTTAATTGTTCTATTATTTACATTTATAAAAGCCGGACATTTAATTCATAGAAAATGGATATTACATAGATTTAATGAAGAAGCTGCTATATTAAAGCAAAATGTATGCGCTGCATTGGTTGATTCTGGTATGTTATTAGCCAACTGCATTATTGCACTTGGCATGTATACCTGGACTCATGCACAAGGGTTTAGTAACTTACTTATTGCTTTTGTTAGCTTTTTTACGCTACAAGGGATGTTTGCACTAGATAGTAAAATACGTGAATACCGCTTCGCTAAAGCAAACCAAGGTGCCTCACTGCAAAGTAACTTTAACCTAGAAAACACCTCTATCGGAATTAGATATGCTGGAAAATCAATAGGTTTAGCTCTAGCCGTGTATGCTGGATTATCTAGTGCGGCCTTTCAAAATGGAAAAATGGTCGAAAATATATTTACACTGGTAATGCATTGCGGTGTAATGTGGGTGTTATTATATTGTTTAAGTTTTGTAATAAAATCCATTTCATTACCCAATATTGATGCCGCTTTAGAGGTCGACCATCAGGACAATATAGGCATAGCATGCATTGAGTTTGCTGTTTTTTGTGCTATAGGCTATTTACTTATTAGCATGTTTTCACTTTAACGCCACGCTATTAAATAAGTCGCCAAGCGCCCCGTATTTAGTTAACTGGCATAACACATTTGCATAAAGCAACGGGGCCCTATGTCATTTGAAGTAACTAACTATTTGTTAATTGATATAGATAACGAATTTAGTCGTACATTTGCCGAGTATTATTTTAAGCACGCGGCACCCAATACACCCAGCACCTTAATAGTTGCAGGCAGTAACACCCGTAAGCTAGTAAAAATGATGTTTGACGAACTCATTAAAGACTATTGCTATTGCGACCTAGAAAACGAAATTAGCGTATCTGAACTGGCCACTTACCTGCACGAGCACCACGATATTCAGGGCGTATTATTTAATAACACCGACTATCTACTTGCCGACGACAAACAACGTTTTATATATAACTCCCTGCATGAAAAACGCTACGTAGTTAGCTTTGACGACAACGGCTATACATTTAATCGTATTACTGACGAAGGCTTTAAAAATCACTTATCGTGCGATACCGATATTGCCGAAACACCTAAAGATTTAATCGCACTTGCCAAGTCACTTAAACAAAAATAAATAATTGCGTACAACGCCCTGCTTACTTACCATAGCGCTATACACCTTTACGCTATAAAATAAGTGACCCCCATGCGAGTACCTCATATTTATCAGGCATCGAGTATTGCCTTAAACACCCCGGTTTCTTTAAACGACGATGCAGCGGGCCATATTGGCCGCGTATTGCGCATGAAAGTAGGCGAACATGTGTCTATTTTTAATGGCGAAGGCGGTGAATACTTCAGTGAAATTATTGAGGTAACTAAAAAATCAGTTGTTGTTATGCCACAACGTTTTGATGAGCATGATGTCGAGTCGCCGCTTAAAATTCATTTAGGGCAATGCGTATCACGTGGCGACAAAATGGACTTTACCATCCAAAAATCTGTTGAACTTGGCATTAGCGAAATCACCCCTATTTTTAGTCAGCGCTGTGGCGTTAAACTCAGTGGCGACCGGTTAGAAAAAAAACACCAACAATGGCAAAAAATTGCAATTTCAGCCGCCGAACAATCGGGGCGTAACTTTGTGCCAGTTGTTCACACACCGGTTGATTTAAAGCAATGGCTTGAACAACAAACAGACGCCATTAAGCTCACTTTGCACCCTCGTGCCGAGCACAGCATTAAAACAATAACCGTTCCAAGCGCCGGTGTACGCTTTTTAGTAGGCCCTGAAGGCGGCTTTACTGATGAAGAAATGCTGCAAACTAAAGATCAGCACTTTGTTGATATTCGCTTAGGGCCGCGCGTTTTACGAACAGAAACGGCCGCTTTAACGGTCTTAAGCGCATTACAATTACAATTTGGCGATTTAGCTAATTGAAATAGCTCAATGGCACCCTCATATTAAAACTATTAGCACTCTAGTAGTCATTATAATTAGATTAAGGCACAGCGCATGGCGATAAAGTTAGGTATTATTTCTGATCCTATTAGTGGATTTAACATCAAAAAAGACACCGGTTTTGCAATGATGATGCAAGCGCAAAAACGTGGCTACGAAATTTACTACATGGAGATGGATGACTTATCGCTTCGCCAAGGTAAATCGTATGCAACCGCAGCAAAAGCGCAGGTATTTAACAACACCGAAAAGTGGTACGAACTTGAAGAAAAAGCCACAATCGCGCTTGCCGACCTAGACGTTATTTTAATGCGAAAAGATCCGCCGTTCGATACGGAGTACATCTACGCAACTTATATCTTAGAGCGTGCAGAGCAAGAAGGTACATTAATTATTAATAAACCACAAAGCCTGCGCGATGCTAACGAAAAGCTATTTACAGCGTGGTTTAGCGAACATACGCCAGATACGCTAGTAACACGCAGCCAAGCTCAAATACGCGCGTTTTTAGCTGAGCATAAAGACATTATTTTAAAACCACTTGATGGCATGGGCGGCGCATCTATTTTTCGTATTAAAGAAGATGATGCAAACATTGGCGTTATTTGCGAAACCTTAACTGAGCATGGTAGTCGCTTTGCCATGGTGCAAAATTACATTCCAGAGATCAAACAAGGCGATAAACGCGTATTGGTTGTTGATGGTGAAGTTATTCCGTATTGTTTAGCGCGTATTCCACAAAATGGTGAAACCCGCGGTAACTTAGCTGCGGGCGGCCGTGGTGAAGCCCGCCCCCTTAGCGAGTCAGACCTTAAAATAGCTCAAGCAGTTGCCCCTACGCTTAAAGAAAAAGGGTTAGTGTTTGTAGGGTTAGATATTATTGGCGACAAGCTCACCGAAATTAACGTAACAGCACCAACCTGCGTACGTGAAATTGAAGCCGCTTACGATATATCTATTACCGGTATTTTGTTTGACGCAATTGAGCGTAAGCTCGCTAAATAAACACCATTTAAAAGTCCATTAATTTAAGTATTTCATACAATTAATGGACTTTTTATACGCTACGTATATATCTATGCCATACTCAAAGTTCAATAAGTATTCATAAACTAAAAGGGTGAAATCTATGCAATCATTAGAAAATCATTTTTTAATCGCTATGCCGTCGATGCAAGACCCTTTTTTTAAACGTGCCGTTACCTATATTTGTGAGCACAATGAAGATGGGGCTATGGGATTGGTGATCAACCAGCCTATTGATGTGACCGTTGGTGAGCTTTTAGATAAAATAGAAATAGACAACGACAAAACCCAACAAGCCGCGCAAGTCTCTGTGTTTGCAGGTGGTCCGGTTAAAACCGACCGAGGTTTTGTACTTCATTCACCTCAGCCAGGCTACTCTGCAAGCCAAAAGCTTAGCAGTGATATAATGATCACCACATCAAAAGACGTACTTGCCAACCTGACCACCGCCCACGCACCTGAGCAATTTATTATTACGCTTGGTTATTCGGGCTGGGAGCAAGGACAACTTGAGAAAGAGCTTTTAGATAACAGTTGGTTGATCATTAAAGCCGATCCGAAGATCATTTTTGATACGCCGGTAGAAAAACGCTGGGAAAAAGCAGTTTCAATGCTAGGCTTTGATGTTAGCCAACTTTGCAGCGAAGCTGGACACGCTTAAAGAACGATAATGACGAAAAAAAACCTTAAGCCGCAAGGCCAGCGCACCGTAATGGGCTTTGACTTTGGCACCAAAAGCATTGGTATTGCCATAGGACAAGAACTAACAGGCAGTGCGTCTAGCTTAAAAGCGGTAAAAGCCCAAGATGGTATTCCTAATTGGGATCATATTGCGGTTCAAGTTAAAGAGTGGCAACCCGACTTAATGGTCGTCGGGTTACCCCTTAATATGGATGGTACTTCGCAAGAGGTAACCTTTAAGGCTAAAAAGTTTGCTAACCGCTTGCACGATCATTACGGCATACCGGTGCAAACACAAGATGAGCGACTGACAACCGCCGATGCAAAAGCGCGTTTATTTGAGCACGGTGGCTATAAAAATTTAGGGAAAGGAAATGTCGATAATATGTCGGCAGTGATTATTTTAGAGAGTTTTTTTGAAGCCAGTTATGGTGAATAAGTAATACCGCCTCCTTTAATTACGTAATCTATTTTAAAGGTAGAAAAACACCGCAGTGGTATAAAACGTTATAAGTAATTTTATCCATAAAAAAAGCGCACCGCGGCGCTTTTTTTATGGATAAAATACAGTGTTAATTGCTGTTTTTATCATCTAGTCCATCTATGGTTACACCTTGTAAAAATCCTGCACCTTGTTGCTCGTTATTGCGCAGCTTAATCATTAAGCGTAAATCGTTTGGCGAATCAGCATGATGCAGTGCATCGGCGTAATTAATACGTTGCTGTTTGTATAGCTCAAATAAGGCTTGGTCAAAGGTTTGCATACCCATTTCTTTAGACTTAGACATGGCCTCTTTTATGCCACCAATATCCCCATTTTTAATTAGCTCTGCCACCATGGGTGAGTTTAATAATATTTCAATCGCTGCTACACGCCCTTCCCCATCAGAAGTGGGAATAAGTTGCTGGGCAACAATGGCGCGTAAATTTAGCGCTAAGTCGTACTTAAGCTTGTCGTGTTTTTCTTTAGGCACTAAGTGCATAATACGGTCAATGGCTTGGTTGGCATTATTAGCATGCAATGTAGCCACACATAAGTGACCCGTTTCGGCAAAGCTCAGTGCGTATTCCATGGTTTCTTGCGAGCGTATTTCACCAATTAAAATAACATCGGGTGCTTGGCGTAAAGAGCTTTTAAGTGCCGACTCAAAGCTGTCAGTATCAAGCCCTACTTCGCGCTGAGTAATAATACTTTTACGGTGCTCGTGCACAAACTCAATCGGATCTTCAATGGTGAGTATATGGCCGCGCTGGTTGCGGTTTCTGTAGCCAATTAAGGCAGCCAGTGAAGTTGATTTACCCGTGCCAGTACCACCAACAAACAGCACTAACCCGCGCTTTGACATAATCACATCGGTAAGTGTAGAGGGCAGCCCTAAATCACTTATATCAGGTATTTGCGTTACAATGCGGCGAATAACCATACCCGCTCTATCGCGCTGCCAAAAAGCCGATATACGAAAACGCCCTTCGTCTGTGGCTATCGCAAAGTTACACTCTTTAGTGGTATGAAACTCGTTTTTTTGTTTATGGCTCATCGCTGACTCTACAAGCGCAAGCGATTGCTCATCACTTAACTTATCGTCGCTAAGAGCGATAAGCTCACCATTAATTTTTGCACTGACTGGTAATTGGCTAGAGACAAATAAATCCGAGCCTTTTTTATCAATCATTATGTTTAAAAAGTGATTTAAAGATAAATTCATAATATGTCCTTAGCCACCAAACTGGGTTTTATCTTGGGCTTTTTCTTTTGCGGCTGCGGTTGTCACAATACCGTGATTAACTAAATTATTTAAACATTGATCCATGGTTTGCATGCCGTGTGATGCACCCGTTTGAATAGACGAATACATTTGTGCAATTTTATCTTCACGAATTAAGTTACGAATCGCCGGTACACCAATCATAATTTCGTGCGCGGCCACGCGTCCACCGCCAATTTTTTTAAGTAGTGTTTGCGAAATAACGGCACGCAGTGACTCAGAAAGCATTGAGCGCACCATATCTTTTTCTTCACCTGGGAATACATCAATAATACGGTCAATCGTTTTTGGTGCCGAGGTGGTATGTAGCGTACCAAACACTAAGTGGCCAGTTTCTGCGGCGGTCATCGCAAGGCGAATAGTTTCTAAGTCACGTAGCTCACCAACGAGTATTACATCCGGGTCTTCACGCAGCGCGCTGCGCAGTGCATTAGAGAAGCTGTGCGTATCTCGGTGCACTTCACGTTGGTTAATAAGACTGAGTTTATTATCGTGTACAAATTCGATAGGATCTTCAATGGTGAGGATATGGTGATGTTTTGTTTGATTTATATAATCGACCATAGCCGCAAGCGTTGTTGATTTACCCGAACCTGTTGGGCCGGTAACCAATACTAAACCACGTGGGTTATCTGATATTGTTTTAAAAATATCTGGCGCACCTAAATCTTCAAGCGTCAGTACATCGCTGGGGATGGTACGAAACACCGCTGCAGGGCCGCGGTTTGAGTTAAATGCGTTAACACGAAATCGAGCAAGGTTAGGCACTTCAAACGAAAAATCCACTTCTAGATTTTGTTCGTAGTCCTTGCGCTGATTATCGTTCATAATGTCGTAAACAAGGCTGTTTACATCTTTGTCTGCAAGTGCAGGTATATTAATGCGGCGAACATCACCATCTACGCGTATCATAGGTGAAACACCTGACGATAAGTGTAAATCAGATGCTTTGTGTTGCACACTAAACGCTAATAATTCGGTAATATCCATTTATGACTCCACAACTAACTGATAAATATATGGTTACAATAGCAGAACGACTCACATCCGCCTACGCTAGAATTGCCAGCGCGGCTAAAAATGCTAAACGTAGTAGCGATGCTATTACGCTGCTAGCAGTATCAAAAACAAAACCAAGCGACGATATTATTGCTGCCTACGAGCATGGCCAGCGCCAATTTGGTGAGTCTTATGTTCAAGAGGCTGTAGATAAAATAGCTCAACTACACACATTTAGCGACATCATTTGGCATTTCATTGGCCCTATTCAATCAAATAAAAGCGCCCTTGTTGCTGCACATTTTGATTGGGTACAAAGCGTAGATAGAATAAAAATAGCTAAGCGTTTAAACAGTCAACGCCCAGAAAACCTAGCGCCTTTAAATGTGCTTATTCAAGTAAATATAAGCGCCGAGGAGGCAAAGTCGGGCTGCAGCGTAGAGCAAATCCCCGAACTAGCTGAGTTTATTGACCAATGTGAGCAACTCACTTTGCGTGGTTTAATGGCTATTCCGGCTAAAAGCGACGATCCGCGTGAGCAAAGTCAATCTTTTGAGCAATTACAAACTTGCTTTGATAAACTAAGGGCCCAATATCCTCATATAGATACGTTGTCGATGGGGATGAGCAATGATGTTGAAGCCGCCGTTAGCGCAGGTTCAACCATGGTGAGGATCGGCACAGATATTTTTGGAACTCGAACTTAAAAGGTGATAACAGACATATGTCAGATAAAACAATCGCATTTATAGGCACAGGTAACATGAGCTACGCCATTATTGGTGGCATGGTAAAAAACGGTTTTAATGCAAACAACATCATTGCTACAAACCGCAACCAAGAAAAGCTTGCCAAGGTAGCAGACGATTTCAAGGTGAAAACCACCAGCGACAATAACGAAGCCTTACGCGATGCTGATGTCATTGTATTGTCTGTTAAACCACAAATGATGGGCGATTTATGTAAATCGTTTCAAGAATCGGGTATCGACTTTAGTGATAAACTGTTTATTTCGGTAGCGGCAGGCTTAACCGTTAAGCGTTTACGCGAAATGCTTGGCCAAAACGTTAAAATGGTTCGTTGTATGCCAAACACGCCATCGCTACTAGGGCGTGGTGTATCGGGTTTATTTGGCGCAGATGAAACAGCCGAAGAGCACGACTTTGTACAACAAGTATTTGAGTGCACAGGTATTGTTGTTTGGGTAGAGCAAGAGTCGCAAATTAACGATGTCATTGCTGTGACAGGCTCATCGCCCGCTTACTTTTTCTTATTTATGGAAGCCATTGAAGAAAAAGCGAAAGCACTTGGCTTTAACGATGAAGATGCGCGCCGCTTAGTACAGCAAACTGCGCTAGGTGCAGCCGAAATGGCATTGAGCCAACCAGAGATAAGCATTTCGCAATTACGCGCTAATGTAACTTCTAAAGGCGGCACCACCCATGCTGCGGTTGAGCATTTAAAAGGCGAAGGCCTAGTGCAAACAGTTAGCGATGCAATGGATGCGTGTATTGCGCGTGCAATGCAAATGGAAAAAGAACTTTAAAATTACTCTTTATTGAAGGTTACACTATGAATGCCATGCAATTTTTGATCAGTACCCTGTTTGATTTGTTTTTAATGGTGGTACTACTGCGTTTTTGGCTACAGTGGGCAAAAGCCGACTTTTACAACCCAATGAGCCAATTTGTGGTTAAAGCAACCTCGTTTGCAGTTAACCCGTTACGTAAAATTATACCCGGGTTAGGTGGGCTTGATTTAGCCTCTCTATTGCTGGCATTTATTGTAGCCGTTGCCAAAATAAGTACTTTAATGTTGGTGATATACGGCGCATGGGCTGCGCAACCTGTGTTTATACAAGCACTTATTACCGTACTTAAAGAAGGCTTAAACCTTGTATTTTGGGTATTGATTATTCGCGCTATTTTAAGCTGGGTAAGTCAAGGTTATAACCCAATAGAAGCGGTTTTCCATCAGCTTACTGAGCCAATGCTCAAGCCACTTCGTAAAATTATTCCACCAATGGGTGGCTTAGATTTATCGGTGCTTGTACTAATTATTGGTATTCAGTTTTTACAAATGCTGCTAATGGACTTTTTAGCCTAAATTTTTTGTTATAAGCAAAAGAGGCCCTTTGGCCTCTTTTTTATATAGGACATCATAATGAACCGTTTAATTAAGTTTTGCTTTATTAGTTTTTTAGCCTTTGCTTTTAATGCCCACAGTGAAGACATGCAAGGCGCACAGTACAAAGAGCTGGGCCCTTGGCAAGTGCATTACATTGCTTTTCCATCTACCTTTATTCAGCCGCAAATAGCTAAAACATATGGCCTTGAGCGTAGTGGTTATAAAGGCATTGTTAATATTTCAGTTCTGAAAAACAATAGCGATAAAACCGCGCAAACCGCTCAGCTCAGCGGCACCGCAAAAAACCTACTCGGCAATAAGCAAGCCCTTACTTTTAAAGAAGTAAAAGAAGGTGAATCAATTTATTACCTTGCGCAAGTAGACTACACCAACGAAGAGATTTTACGTTTTGAGATAAACATCCAGCAAGGTAGTCAGTCTCAAAAACTCACGTTTCAGCAAAAATTTTACGTAGATTAAAAACATGACCAAAACATTAGTGCTTGCCACAGGCAACCCTGGCAAAGTTAACGAGCTGGCCAATATGCTTAGCCCGCTTAATATAAATGTGCTTCCGCAAAGCGATTTTAACGTAGACGAAGTGGCCGAAACCGGCACCACCTTTGTAGAGAACGCGATAATTAAAGCCCGCCATGCTGCTAAAATTACCGGCATGCCAGCCATTGCAGATGACTCAGGCTTAGAGGTAGATGGCTTAAATGGTGCGCCGGGTGTTTACTCAGCTCGTTTTGCCGGTGAAAGCGCCAGCGATCAAGACAACATAGATAAACTACTTAACGAATTAGCCGATAACCCAAATCGTAAAGCCCGCTTTTGGTGTGTGCTGGTATTAATGCGCCACGCCGACGACCCTACCCCACTTATTTGCAGCGCAAGCTGGGAAGGCGAAATTACACAAACCCAAAATGGCGAAGGCGGCTTTGGTTACGATCCGGTATTTTTTGTAGCAGAGCAAAACTGTACCAGCGCCGAGCTCACCAAAGCGCAAAAAAATGCGGTGAGTCATCGCGGCCAAGCACTTAAAAAGTTATTACTAGAGCTACAAAACAAAGGCGGCCTGTGAACCTTCCACCACTGAGCTTATATGTGCACGTACCTTGGTGCGTGCAAAAATGCCCCTATTGCGACTTTAATAGCCATGGGCAAAAAGGCGACATTCCTGAAGCTGAATATGTTCAGCATTTAATTGACGACTTAAAAGCCGATTTGCACTTGGTGCAAGGGCGTAAAATTCACAGTATTTTTATTGGCGGCGGTACACCAAGCTTATTAACTGGCGATGCATACACCCGCTTGTTAAACGAAGTCGATAACCTAATTGGCTTAAGCGACAACTGCGAAATAACCCTTGAGGCAAATCCTGGTACCGTAGAAACCGGGCGCTTTAAAGAGTACGTTAAAGCGGGTATTAACCGTATTTCTATTGGCGTGCAAAGCATGCAAAACGACAAGTTAAAAGCACTTGGCCGTATTCATGGTGCCGATGAAGCGCACTACGCTGCAGAGCAAGCTAAGCAAGCCGGGTTAAATAGCTTTAACCTTGATTTAATGCATGGCTTACCGGGGCAAAGCCTTGACGATGCACTGAGCGATTTAAAAAAAATAATTGCTTTAAACCCGCCACATATTTCCTGGTATCAGCTCACTATTGAGCCTAATACACAATTTGCATCCAAACCGCCCACTTTGCCACAAGATGAAACCCTATGGGATATTCAAGAGCAAGGCCAAGCACTACTTGCTCAAGCCGGTTACATACAATACGAAATATCGGGCTATGCAAAGCCAGGCTTTCAATGCCAACATAACTTGAATTATTGGCGTTTTGGCGATTATCTCGGTATTGGCTGTGGCGCTCATGGTAAGGTGACTGATGCAAAAACCGGCATTATTACCCGTACTGAAAAAATTAAGCATCCGCGCGGTTACATGGATATGCTTAAGCCGTACTTGTATAAAAGCTGGCAAGTAGAGCAAGACGATTTAGCCTTTGAATTTTTTATGAATCGCTTTCGCTTAGTCGAGCCTTGCCCTATTGATGATTACAGTGCGCTGACTAATCAGCCATTGCAAAGCCAACAAGCAGCGTTAACTAAAGCAATAAATGCAGGTTTGTTAATACAAGAAAACGGCCACTGGCAAGTTAGCCTCAAAGGGCATCGTTTTTTAAATGACCTGCTAGAATTGTTCGTGTAGTGGTTTTAACCACGCGCGATAAACATAAAATACAAGCAAATAAATATAATACACCCTAATGGGTTTCTAACAACAAAGGGAAAACAATGCGTAAACTTACCTTTATTGCAGCAGCCGTGAGCGTTGCTATTTTAGCCGGCTGCCAGCAGGCACCACAACAAACAACCCCGGCGCCTGCAGTTCAAGCGCAACCTGTGCAAAGCGAAATCGACAAAGCGAATGCGTTTTTTGAAGATACCTTTAACCGCGATGTGATGAGCAGCCCGGTTTATCAAACTTACATGGGTATTAAAAAAGATTACGATAAATGGGATGACGGCAGCGAAGAGCAAAAACTAAAAGACCTTGCGCAAGTAAAAGAAGACTTAGTTACTTTAAATGCTATCAACCGCGACCTGCTTGATGATGCCACTAAAGTAAGTTACGACTTAAAAAAACAAGACCTAGAAAGCTCGATTGCTGATTTTAAATGGCGTTACCATAACTACCCGGTTAACCAAATGTTTGGTACTCACTCTATGGTGCCTGCGTTTTTAATTAACCAACATTCAATTAGTAATGTTAAAGAAGCTAAAGATTATATTGCGCGTTTAAACGGTGTACCGACTGTATTTGATCAGCTAATTACTGATTTAGAAACCCGTGCTGATAAAGGCATTATTGCGCCTAAATTTGTGTTCCCACATGTTATAGATTCGAGCAAAAACATCATTCATGGTGCGCCGTTTGAAAAAGGTGAAGACTCAACACTATTAGCCGACTTTAAACGTAAAGTAAGTGCTCTTGAAATTAGCCAAAATGAAAAAGATGCCTTAATTAGCGAGGCAACTGATGCATTAAAATCAGCCGTTAAGCCTTCTTACTCTAAGTTAATTAATTACTTAGCACAGTTAGAAAAACGTGCAGATAACCGCGATGGCGCATGGAAACTGCCTGACGGCGAAGCGTTTTACAATAACGCACTTAAGCGCACCACAACAACTGACTTAACCGCTAAAGAAATTCATGCCATTGGCCTTGCTGAAGTAAAACGTATTCATGATGAAATGCGTGAAATTAAAGACAAAGTAGGCTTTAAAGGTGATTTAAAAGCGTTTATGCAGTTTATGAAAACGGATAAACAATTTTATTATGCCAATGACGAGCAAGGTAAACAGCGTTATTTAGATGAAGCCACTGGCCTAATCAACACCATGAAAACTCGCCTAGATGAGTTATTTATTGTTAAGCCAAAGGCTGATCTTAAAGTTAAAGCCGTTGAAGCATTCCGCGAAAAAGCAGCAGGTAAAGCATTTTACCAACAACCTGCGCCAGATGGCTCACGCCCTGGTATTTACTACGCAAACCTTTACGACATGGAAGCAATGCCAACGTACCAAATGGAAGCATTAGCATACCATGAGGGTATTCCGGGTCACCACATGCAAATTGCCATTTCACAAGAGCTTGAAGGTGTACCTAAGTTCCGTAAGTTTGGTGGCTACACCGCTTATATTGAAGGTTGGGGCTTATACTCAGAGTACATTCCTAAAGAAATGGGCCTTTACTCAGACCCATACTCAGACTTTGGTCGCCTTTCTATGGAATTATGGCGTGCGTGTCGCTTAGTCGTTGATACCGGTATTCACGCAATGAAATGGACTCGCCAAGAAGGTATTGATTACTACGTGAATAATACGCCTAACGCCACATCTGACGGTGTTAAAATGGTTGAGCGTCACATTGTAATGCCATCGCAAGCGACAGCTTATAAAGTGGGTATGCTTAAAATTTTAGAGCTGCGTGAAGATGCTAAAAAGCAACTAGGCGATAAGTTTGATATTCGTCAGTTCCACGACGTTATACTTAAAAATGGCCCTGTACCACTTAACGTATTAGAGAACTTTGTAAACGAGTGGGTAGCAAGTAAAAAAGCTTAATACTTGGTTATAAATAGAAAAAGGTCGCTGATGCGGCCTTTTTTGTTTTATAGTAATAAAAACGCTCAGAGGTAGAGTTAATAATGGATTTAAGCATACAATTACTTAATGCGCGCATTGCTAAGCATCAGCTAGACGAGCTCGATAACGACTTTAAACAGTTAAGCCCGGCTCAGCAAACATTACAGCTAAACCACCTTTACGAAAGTGCTTTGCGGATGAGTATTAAATACGACTTTATGCAAAATGTGGCAACACGTATTTTAACAACCAACACCCCACCAGCACCTTTTATAAACCAATTAACAACAACTGATGCATTAACGTTTTTTACACCTGCATTAAAAGAAAATAACGGCTTTTTAGCACAAGACAGCCAAGGAAATAATGTACTGCACAATGTATTTAAACACGCCAATGCTCAAGAGCTGGCGTTTAACTATGTGCGCTCATTAATGCTATTTGAATCTAACGATAATTTAGTAAAAGCCCTTGCACAAACAAATGCTCGCGGCCTTACCCCTGTTGCCTGTTATATCGCCTATGCTGATAAACCTAGCACACCAATAAAGCATGAATTTTCAGCATTATTAGCGCTTATGGAAATAGAGCAAAAACAAAATCCAACCGCTAAACAGCAACTGGTAAATATATTAAAAGGCGCTGATATAAACGAAACTAGCATTTTACTTAGCGCTGCTTACCTACAGCGCTCAACCGCGCAAATTGCCCACTTAGTTAGAGCAATTTAGTCACTTAAGTAATATTCAACACTGGTGACCACCCTCACCTTTTTGATATGTGGCGTATTTGAATCGCGATTGCTAATGCTAAATTGCCCTTGGCGAGCGGATTTTATTTTACCAAGCTTTGAGTTCGAATCTTTAGCAAATTTGTTGGCAACTTCACGGGCTTTTTCTGTAGCCTCTTGCACCATTGCAGGCTTTATATCGTTAAGGCCGGTAAATAAATACTCAACTTTGGTTTCGTAACTATTTTGCACAATGGCAATGCCCTGTTTAGCTAATTGACTCACTTTACTCAGCGCATTTTGTACTTTGTCGGGCGCGTTCGAATACACAATAATATTAACGCGTACCAAGTAACGAAACTTTTGATTATCGTTAGTGTATTCACGGGCTTGCTTATCAATAATCGACTGGCTACCCGTGCTTATTTCGTCATCATCAAAGCCATGTAGCTTTAAAAATGCAATAACAGCATCGTTTTTTTGCTCAACTCGACTAACCAGTTTTTCTAAGTCGTTGTCTGCATCACTGTATTGCAGCGGCCAAATTACCGTATCGGCGCTAACTTCACGCTCTGCTAACCCTTTAACCTGCACACTACGTTCCATGCTTTTTACATCTACTGCGGCACTTTTAATAATAAAGCCTAATAAAATTAAGCCTATACTTAGGCAAATTGCGGCTATAACTGTGTAAAAACCGGGTGTTTTATTCACAAAAAACTCCTTGATTGATATCAATAATAAGTATCTATGCGCTCGAAATAACACAGCAAACAGGGTACATTGAGACTATAAATAACGCAAAATATAATCAGCCAAGGATATGCCATGAGCTTAAAGCGCATCAGCCAATTTTTTAATCCGGCCTCGGTAGCCGTTATTGGCGCCTCGAATACCCCCACACGCGCGGGGTTTGTGGTTATGCGCAATTTATTACAAGGTGGGTTTAAAGGGCCAATCATGCCCGTAACTCCTACCCATAGTGCGGTACACGGCGTGCTTGCCTACCCTGATATTGCCGCGCTGCCCAAAGTGCCCGACTTAGCCGTTATTTGTACAAATAAAAATACCTTACTGAGCATTATCGAGCAGCTAGGTGAACTTGGCTGTAAAAGTGCAATTGTGATTGCTGATGGGCTCTCATTGAGCCAAAAAACAGCCTTAAAGCGCGCTGCAACTGCACATCACGTTACTTTGCTTGGGCCTAATTGTTTAGGGCTGCTTATTCCGCATATTGGCCTTAATGCCAGCTTTTCTCACACAGTTGCAGCACCAGGGAAACTGGCATTTATATCGCAATCCGCAGCGGTGTGTTCCACTATTTTAGATTGGGCTAAAAATAAAGAGATTGGCTTTTCGTATTTTGTTTCGGTCGGTGATTGCCTAGATATCGATTTTGACGAGCTGCTCGATTTTTTAGGCCGCGATGCTAAAACCAAAGCGATTTTGCTCTACATAGATAATATTGAAGATATTCGCGGGTTTATCTCGGCAGCACGGGCAGCGGCCTTTAGTAAGCCAGTTATTGCCATTAAAACGGGAAAAACCGGAGCAGGTGCACTGGCTGCTGAAATTCATACCGGTGGCAAGCAAAGTTCAGATGCAGTGTACGATGCGCTTTTTCAACGCGCCGGTATGCTGCGTGTTAGTGATCTGCGCGAACTTTTTGCAGCCACGCAAACACTTGCCATCCACCCTAAATTACTAAAAGTTGAGCAGTTAACCATTTTAACCAACGGCGGCGGCCCGGGGGTTATGGCGGTCGATGAGCTTATTTTAAATTCGGGCAAACTTACCCAGCTTAGTGAGCAAACGCGCTCCGCACTCAATAAAGTTATTCCGCAGTCAGATACTACATCTAACCCTGTCGATATTTTTGGCGACTCTGCTCCGGCGCGTTACAAGCAAGCATTAGAAATTTTACTTCGCGCCGAAGAAGTTAAAAACTTACTTATTATTCATACCCCTTCGGCACTTGCACCAAGTGAAGACTATGCCGATATGATAGTGCAAACCTTACAAAAAATACCAAAGATGGCACGCCCTTATGTAATGACCAACTTTATGGGTGAAGATGCGGCTTATGCCGCGAGGCGTGTTTGCTCTAACCACACTATTCCAACCTATCGTACGCCTGAGGGTGCGGTTGGCGCATTTATGCATTTAGTTAGCTACCGTCGTAACCAAAAACATTTAACGCAAACACCCGAATCAAATACCGATGATGCAAAAATAAATAAATCAGCGGCCACTTCGCTCATTAACGAATTTTTAGAAGAAGAGCAAAGCTACTTACCCACTCATCAAGCAAGCCAAATTCTTAGTCATTATGGTGTTGAGTGTATTCAAACAGAAGTAGCCTACACGCCCACAGAGGCGCGTGAGCAAGCAATTGAACTAGGCTTTCCGGTAGCGTTAAAGTTGATTAGCCCAAGTATTGCCTCAAAATCAGAAGTAGGGGGCGTGGTTCTTAACTTAAACGATGCAAACGAGGTTGAGCAAACCGCCTTTGCCATGCTGATACGAATTAAAAACACCTATCCAGATGCTGTTATTGAAGGGTTTTCATTGCAAAAAATGGCGCCGCGCGCCGGCGCTAATGAGCTGCGAATCGCCATTAAAACTGAGCCTAATTTTGGCCCTGTTATATTACTTGGTGAAGCGGGTAATGGGTTAGAGTATGCCCAAGCAGCCGTTGCTTTGCCGCCGCTTAATATGAACTTAGCTAAATACCTCATTGCAGCAGCAAACGATAAAGGCGTATTAAAAGATCGCATTTTGCCAGAAAAGGTCGACAAATATCGCTTGTGCGCCCTGCTCACACGTATATCTCAACTTGTTGTCGATCAGCCCGATATAAGTGCCATGGAACTTAATCCTATTTTAGCCAGCAATGGGCAATTTTTAGTACTTGATGCCACTATTAGTGTTAATCGCTATCAGGCACGCAGCGATCGTAAACGTTTATGTATTCGCCCTTACCCTATTGATCTTGTAGAAGAAGTAACCCTTAAAAATAATACGCGAGCTACATTAAGGCCTATTCGTCCAGAGGATGAAAAAGCCCACCAAGAGTTTGATCAATCACTCAATAAAGAAGATCGTTACAAACGCTTTTTTGGTGAGCTGCCCCAGTTTAACCACGATCAACTCGCAAAAATGACGCAAATAGATTACGACCGAGAAATGGCCTTTATTGTATGCCAGCGCTTTGAAGGTAAAAGCCGCACCCTAGGTGTAGCACGCGTTATTATGGACCCTGATAATTTACATGCTGAGTTTGCAACCGTGGTTCGCTCTGACTACCAAGGCTTAGGTCTTGGCAGGCTGCTTATGAGCGCTGCAATAAATCATTGTAAGCGCCAAGGCGTAGAAGTAATTGAAGGCATAACACTGCCTGAGAACACCGGCATGATTGAGCTTGCCCGTAAGTTAGGTTTTACAATTAGCCGCGATTTTGAAGAAGGCAGTATTAATATGCTGTTAAAGCTAAACACATGAGTAGCACAGCAAGGCAAACTTTAGCGCAGGTATTTGAAGGGACTGGCGATTACCGCAAAGCGGGGCATATACTCGACACCGCGCTAATTGCTTTAATTATGCTTAACGTTATTGCCATTGTGTTGGAATCAGTACCGAGTATAAACAAAGTATATTACCCGCAGTTTTTACTTTTAGAGGTTATTTCGGTGGCTATTTTTAGTCTTGAATACCTTGCAAGGCTTTGGGCCTGTGTCGATAAAAGCAAATACGCGGCTATAAAAGGTTCAAACGCAAAACGCCGGCTGCATTATTTTTTATCACCTTTGGCTCTTATCGATTTAATAGCCATTTTACCCAGCTTGTTAATGTTTGTGTTTCCTCTGGATTTGCGTTTTTTACGTGTATTAAGGCTGTTAAGAGTATTTAAACTTACCCGTTATTCACGTGCAATGCAGTTGTTATTACAAGCATTTAAAGACGAAGCGAGCTCGTTACTGGCCGCGTTTTTTATTATGTCGGTACTGCTAATACTTGCCTCCTGCGGTATTTATTTATTGGAGCACGATATTCAGCCAGATAAATTTGGCTCTATTCCTGCGGCTATGTGGTGGGCTATGGCGACCCTCACTACGGTTGGGTATGGTGATGTTGTACCGCTAACGCCACTTGGTAAACTATTTGGTGGCGTAGTCACTTTGGTGAGCATGGGAATGGTGGCAATTCCTACAGGCTTGCTTGCCTCTAGTTTTTCGGAGCAAATACGTAAACGCCGGCAATTTTTTGAAGATGCCGTACATGAGCAAATTCACCAAGGCAGTTTAGATGACTCACAGCGTTTGCACTTAGAGGAGCTGCGCTACAAACTAGGTTTAAGTAAGCTTGAGGCCAATAAAGCAATTAAAACGCAGCTTAATCAACGCAACAGCCATTTATTTTGCCGCCACTGTGGTAAACGCCAATAAGCTTATTTTTACTGGTTAAATATGTTGCCCCAATCTTGTTTGATCAGTGCGGGAACAGCTTCTTTAGGTACTGGCTTACTAAATAAATAGCCCTGAAAATGCTTACACCCTAACTGCTTTAAAAACTGCAGCTGTTGTTTGTTTTCAATGCCCTCAGCCACACACTCTTTACCTAAGCTATGAGCTAAGGTAAGCGTTGATTGAATAATGGCTTCATCATCCGAGTCCACGCCAATATCTTGCACAAAACTTCTATCTATTTTTAGTACATCGATAGGAAAACGCTTTAAATACGTTAATGAGGCATAGCCTGTTCCAAAGTCATCCATGTAGAGCTTACAGCCAAGCTTTTTCAGCATTTCCATACTGTGCAGCGCATGTTTAGAGTCGCGCATTAAAATAGACTCGGTAATTTCAAACACTATGGCTTCTGAGGGCACATTAGCGTGGCTCAACGCTTTATGAATGTCGGTTACAAGCTCTTCGTATTCAAAATCAAGTGCAGAGAGGTTTATCGACAAGTACAGCTGTGGTGAAATCTCACGCCATTGTTTAAGCGCTTGCAACGCACGGGCAAAGGTTTGCAGCATAATTTTTGTTATTAACCCTATGCTCTCAGCCGCTAAAGAAAACTCTTGCGTGGGCACTAAAGTGTTTTCAGGCCAGCGTAACAACACTTCAAAACCTTCGGTTTTTTGAGTGTGCGCATTCACTATAGGCTGGTAGTAATTGCAAAACTCTTGCTCTTGATACGCTTTAGTTAGCAAAGACTCTAAATGCAGGGCTTTTTGTACATGCTGGTTCATCTCCTGCTTGTAAAACTTATAACTGCTTTCGAGCGACTCTTTTGCATGGTACAAAGCTATACTGGCAGCTTTTAACAGCGCAGCATGATCTGCGGCATCATCAGGCGCTATTGCTACCCCGATACTTAAATTAACATTTACCACCTGGCCATTAAATTCCATATTTTGGCTTACAGAGTCTATTAATTTAGAGCAAATAAGTAATACTTCTTCAATTTGCTGCACATCTTCCACCAGCACCACAAATTCATCGCCACCAAAGCGTGCAACACTTGCAGAAGGACGCAAGGAGCGCTTAATACGCTTAGCCACTTGCTTTATTAGCTCATCAGCCGCTTCACGTCCAAATGAGTCGTTAAAGTATTTAAACCGCTTAATGTTTATGTGCAGCATAGCTACTTTACATTGATGATTTTGCGCTTGCTCAATCGCATGCTCAACCCTGTCGTTAAACAGCATACGGTTAGGCAAACCGGTTAATGAGTCATAATTGGCTAAAATATGAAGCTCATTTTCAGCCAATTTTTGCGCATGAATATCGGTTAAAATAATAACGTAGCTGCTTAAACGGTGTTCGGTGTCGGCCACTGCACTTATTTTTACTAACACATGGCGCTGCTCACCACTGGCAAGGGTGACTAAGTCTTCACAGGAAAAATGCTCACCCACATTCAGCTTTTGCATTATCCGTAAATAGTCAAAGCGATTACTTCGCGATATACCTAAATTAAGGGCGCGGCTAGAGCGTGGCTCACTAGGAAAGTTAAAGGCCGTTTGCAACGATTTGTTAGAGGCGCGAACCGTAAAGTTTTTATCAAGAATAAATACCCAATCACGGGTTTGCTCAAACGCAGCGGTAAATAAGCGGGCATGCTCTTCAAACACCATTTCGCGGGTCATATTGGTGTAAGTACCCGCAACTTTTTTAGGAAGTTGTCCGCTCCATTCCACCACTTTGCCAAAGTCTTTATACCAACGCCAATAGCCTTTAGCGTGGCGTAAACGATAAGTGCAATTAAAGTAGCCTTTATCGGTTGATAAAAATTCTAACCATTCTAATCTGAAAAGCGCTTTATCTTGCGGGTGAATTTTAGCTAGGTAATCATCCAGGCTCACGCTTTCTTGATCATACCCCAGTTCATTACATAAGCGCGGCTGGTAAATACTACTCGATGTAGACTGCCAATCCCACATGCCCGACTCACTACCCTCTAAGGCTAGTTTTAATCGCGCTTCACTTTCTTTACTTTCTTTATTAGCGGCCAGTAATATGCGCTGAATTTTGTTGCGGCGCATTACCCAAAAAGCAATAAATGCGATAAACAAAACGCCATAAAGCACCATAAAATATGGCGCTCGCCACAGAGGATACTTAACACGAATTTTTAGCACTGCAGGCGGCGTGTACTCGCCGGTTAACGGATCTTTAGCCCATACTTTGAGCTGGTAATTACCTGGATTTAATTTAGGGAATAACACCCGATTATTATTACGGGTGTAGGTTTTTTGGCCGTTATCGAGCTGGTACTCATAAATTATGCGCTCTTGATAGCTAAAGGCCATCGCCGAAAACGCCACTTCTAAACCGATATCATCATGGTTAAGGACTATTTCATTTAATGGCTGTTTTAAATCGATAGATAAGTCGCGCGACATTAAATCAACTCGCGTTATATTTACATGATCAATTAATGAGTGGTAATTTTGATTTTCCATCGGATGAAAATATGTAATGCCCTTTAAGCTGCCATAGGCAATGCGGCCATCGCTTAAATGCGCCATGGCACTGCTGTTAAACTCAGCAGAAAGCAGCCCCTCAGATGTAGTAAACTGCTGAAAATGAAGTGTTTCTGGGTTTAGTCGCCATATACCTTTATGACTGCTCATCCAAATCATGCCATTATCATCAAGCACCATGTCATAAAGTAAGGTACCTAACTTATTTTTTTCTAAGTCAATCGTGTGTACCAATTTGTAACTGGCTGCATCAAGCCCAATCAGGCCAAAATTAGATAGCGAAATCCATAAAATATTGTTGTTATCGACCACGTAAGAAAGCACATTAATAGCCACGTTATCGTGCTGTTTTGGCACTTTATAAATGGTGTTTAATGCTAATGTGGTTGGGTTTACCTGATATAAAATACCCGCATTAAAAAACAGGGGCATATCAGGCTTGGTTGCCAGCGCTGGCGAAAAACCATGCGCCAAAAACGGCTCTATGTTGCTAAAAGCCCCTTCTAATCGGGTGATCTGCTGAGTATCAATATTATATACAAACATACCGTGATCTGAGTGCACATAGTACAAATCACCGTTAGGCATTAAGGTTACGCCGTGTACCCAGCCTTCTATGTAGGCTCTATTGTTGGGGTTTGTTATTGTTGGCTCGTTAATTTGATGCGTTATGGGGTCAAACTCAAACAGCCCACGGTTTGTATGCAACCAAAGCTTTTGCTTATAAGGAATAATTTCATACACGCTAAATTCAGTAGTCAGTAAGTCTACTTTGTGGTTTTTTAAGTAAACCTGGCTGGTGTTAGTGGCTAAATCAATTTCGGTTAAGCCATTATGCGTTGCCAGCCATAGGCTGTTGCCATACTCCGTAATGCCCCAAACCGAAGGATGAGAAAGGCCATCGCCACCCAGTTTACTACCATCTATATTGCCAAAGTGATAGGTATTATTAGACAGATAAAATGCACCATCGGTTTTAGTAGCGAGCCAATACCCTCCCGATTTATCTTTTACCATGTCTATCATACTGGTATCAGATAGGCTGTATTTACTTTGTGTAATACGTGTGTTTTTTACCAACTCTTTGGTATTTAAATCAAATTTAAAGAGCCCTTTATTAGTTGCCAGATCTAGCTTTTCGCCTTCGTTGATGATGCGCCATACATTTAAATCGGCAATAACGGCTTGGTTTTTAAATGCTATGTCGGGGCGTTCAAACATGCCTGGCAAGTCGCTAATATCAACTTGATACAAGCCTTTAACGGTGCCTACTAACAACTGATTATTTTCAATAACCGAAAACGATTTAACGTTGTTTTGATAAATATGCTCAGCTTTGCTTTTTAAATGCTGCAGCGGCCTAATTTGTTCAGAGGCGATATCAAATACAAACGCCCCATGGCTTGTGCCTATAAAAATATACCCATTGTAATGAAAAAGCTCTCTGACTAAGGTGTTTTCGTATTCTTTAGGCAGCTCAAATAGGCTGGTTATTTTACCTGTTTCAATATCTAATTTAGCAAAGTCGCGACCACGCCCAATCCATAAGGTTTTGTCATCAACCGAAGCCATACTAAATACCGACTGGCTTAAAATTTGTTTTTCGCTGGTAGGTTGAGAAATAAATTGCTGGTAGGTGTCGGTACTTGGGTCGTATTTAAATAAGCCGGCAAGTAACGAGGCTATCCAAATATTGCCTGCGGGGTCTTGGTAAATACAATCAATTATGGCTTCTTCAAGCTCGCCATTAGGGCCATTAATTGAAACAACTTGGTAACCATCATAGCGGTTTAACCCCCCTTCGGTAGAGAGCCATAGGTAACCGTTATCATCAAGCAGCATAGTGTTCACATAGCTTTGCGACAGGCCTTCACTGGGGGATAAACGCTTAACCTGTGCGCCAACTTGGCAACTAAATATAGCGATTAAAGCTATACAGCAACTAATGATCCAATGAACGCCTTTACTCATGGCTTGATCCGTTGTTTTTGTTATAGGTATTCGAGTGCGACTATATTTCGATGTGTATAAATATCAAAAAGTGCTTTTAAACCAGGAGTATATGTTAATACTTGGTTAAAACCAAGACTCGTATATAAAGCTGTAATATTTTTATAAGCAAAGGTGTAAAGCGGCATGCTTTGCTGTTTTATAGCGGCGCATACAAGTTGCTTTGCCAGCCCTTTTGCACGGTGCTGCGGGGCAACAAATACGGTAGATAAGAATAAAAAATCGTGTTTATTTTGTATTCGACACGCCGCAACTATCTGCATTTCACTGTAAACAACCCAAACCTGATCTTGCTTATTAGCACGTCCTCTTACGCTATACAGTGCATAAAACTTATTAACTAATGGAATCTTAAGTGTGTCTAACTTTTGTACTGTGTACATATATTAGCTTAGCATTAACGCCAAATACTGCTCAAACTGTTGCTTTAAAAACGTTTGCTCTGCCACTGGGCGGCTATGAATCGTGTTATAAACTTGCTCACGTGTTTTTTTATTACGTTTAATTTGATAAGCCCAAAATGAGGCTTCGTAATCTAATTGAATCTGGTATTTTTGCTCTCGAGGTAAAGCACATAAATTAAAACTCACAACCACTCCTAAGTACGGTTAGTTATCCGCATTTATTATACGTATATTTGAACCCATTTACTGTTTAAAAAGCAACAAACATGGGCAAAAACCAAACTATTTTGGTATTATTCGCTGCGTTCATTTGCCCTCTCCTTATTTTAAACGGAAGTAACCTTGCAGATACAGCTCAATGCTTTGTTTTTATTAGTCGTTTTATTTTTTAGTAAAATTACACTCGCCAATCACAATAGCGTTATATTTAACCGCCCGGCCGACTCAGCTCAAGCAAGCTATGCGCTCGCTTTACTCACATTAGCCTATAAAGAACTTAATTATGAAGTACACATAATTGATTTTAATCGCCAAAATGCCTTATTAGCAGCCAATAATGGGGTGTTAGATGGCCAACTTGGCCGCGATATAAGTATAGAGGCGGACAATAAAAACCTGATCAGAATTAACTACCCACTGTTTGACTATAAGCTTTTACTGTTTAAAAACTGCCAACCCAATACACTCGATAAACTCGATAGTATTGCGGTTTTATCAGGCTATCCAGTTCAGCACCATTACTTAAATGAGCATAAGTTTAACGGCAATATTATTGAAGTAAAAAATATTACGACCCAACTTAACCTACTAGCCCAGCATAAAGTTGATGGGGCAATTATGCTCGACTTTGTGCTTAAAGCCGATAACTTTTCCCTGCCAGAGACCTGTATGCAAACCCAGCTGCTAAGTACGTTTTCGCTCTATCATTATGTACATAAAAAGCACGCGGCTTTGGTAAGTAAATTATTGAATGCTTTAAATAAGCTACACGATAACGGCACTAGTCGCGCATTGCGTGCAAAATACAATTTAAAACTCTAGCATGTACAGCAAGGTTTAAAATTCAAAGCCTTGTTGTTTATCTAAAGTGGCTTGTGATTGCGCAGCTTGGCGCTTTTGTAAATACCGTTTGTAACGTTGTTGGCACAAGCTAAGTACTTTCTTTTTTTGCGCATTGCTTAACGCATTCCAATTAAAGCGCTCATCCCGGCTTCGGTAGCAGCCTTTGCAATAACCTCGGTTGTTTACTTGGCAAATACTTTTACAGGGGCTTGGAATATCAAATATTTCAATTTGTTGCATTGCGCCCCCTAAGTAGAATAATTGCTTTGTATGAGTATAGCGTTATTTATGCACAAAAAAAAAGCAGCGTTTACGCTGCTTTATTACGCTATTTGCCAACGCAGATGCCTAATGGCTTTGCTCACATACTTTGTTTGTGATTTCAGTTTTGCGTTGAAATGGCTTTGCATACATAGCTAAAACAAGTGGCTTTAGCTCTTCTGGCACTAAGGCTAAACGCTGTTCAAAAGTGGCGGTATCGGGCTCATCAATAACTGCTTGCTTGCACCCACCGGCAATGTAATTTCCTGGGTGTAAGTAAAAAGACTCAACAATGTGCTTATCAATTGTTTGCGCCAGCTCATCAGCATCATCGCAACCGCTTTCAACCGGTTGTCCAAATGCTAAATGCACATGCCCTTTAGCAGAGCTAAATCCTTCAACAATACTTGCTATGTCTTCGCCTGCTGATTTTACGTATTCACCGTGCTGCTGTTTATGATAAAGCTCTTTTGCTTTAGAAATTGCACAAGGCTCATACTGATAAGAAATAGACACAGGAACAATTTTTAACTCTTTAATATACTCGCCAAATTCTTTCTTTTGCTTACGACCATTAAGTTGCAGCATTTTTAAAAGCGCCGGATCTGTTTGATCAAAGCCGTCTTTTGCACGCCCTTCTTTTTGCGCAATCCAAATAGAATTTCCTGCTGTTAACGAGTCATAAATATAGGATGACAACTGCGTTAGCGCCTTAAGCATCTCTTTAGGTGCTTTGGCTGAGCGCTTAACGATAAAGCTTTTATTTAAACGCATCAGCTCGGTTATATACGGTATTTGCAATAAGTTATCACCAATTGCTATACGCACCGTCTTCATTTTATGCTGATACAAACCCCAATTAACAAGTGCAGGGTCCAGCACTATGTCGCGGTGGTTTGATATAAATAAATACGCCTGCTGCGGGTCTAGTTTATCTAAACCCGAAAAGGTAACTTTTGAGGTAGTGCGTTTTATTAGTTTATCTAAATACTTTGCAACTTCGTTTTGTACATCTTCAACGCTCGTAAATTTGCCCCATTTTTTTCGTAAATGGCTTCTCACCAGTGTGCGAGCAATAAAAGGCATAGCGGATATAAAGCACGGTAAGTTGTACTTTGCTATTACATCTATAAACGCATTATCGTTAATTAAACGCGCTAGCGAGGCCGCAACTTCATCGTCGTTGTAAGGTCTTATGTCTGCGTACTTATCTTCTAATTCACTCATTACTGCATCTACAATGTTAAAAAAACGGCACGCAAAACGTACCGTTTATATATAATTTTGATTATAACTCAGCCACTCTTAAATAAGAAATAGCCATTTGGTTATGCTTATTTGCGAGCCATTTCAGTCTATGACCACACAAAAAGGGGTTGGTGCATTGTTTTTTAGTTTTATCAACCTTAATAAGGCTTGTTGACCTTTCAGAGGAAAGGGAGTTCAACCTCAAAAAATAAACAGGCCCCAGCGATATAGCCCGCTAAAATATCATGTTATTTATATTTGAGTGGGCAGACCAGACAATTTAAACTTTTAACAGCAACCTGACTTTTTGTACTAAGCATTTGGTAGTAATAGCATTAACAAAGGTGTGTATTCGTAGTACCTTAAACGCTCTTGCCATTTTACGGTACGCATTTAGATAGGACACACAATGAAAATCACCATTCTCGATAACGCTACTTTAGCTAAAACCTCGTTAACTTGCATTGAAGAACTAGGTGAGCTAACTACTTACGAACTTACGTCACCTGAGCAAGTTGTTGCTCACAGCCAAGGCGCGGACGTCCTTATTACCAACAAGGTTGTGCTAAATCGCGATACGATAAGCCAACTTAAAACGCTTAAGCTTATTTGCGTAAGTGCAACAGGCACTAATAATGTTGATTTAAACGCCGCTGAAGAATTTGGTATTGCCGTTACCAACGTAGCAGGCTACTCAACCCCTTCGGTTGTACAGCACACGTTTTCGTTAGTGACTAATTTATTAGGTAATACACACCGCTACCAGCGCGACTGCCAGCAAGGCGCTTGGCAAAAAAGCGAGATGTTTTGCAGATTAGATTACAGCTTTAATGATTTACAAGGTAAAACATTTGCCATTATAGGCGGCGGAACGCTAGGTAAAGGTGTGGCGACAGTAGCGCAAGCTTTTGGAGCCAATGTAGTGGTTGCAGAGCGTAAAGGCGCCTCTTGTAGAGAAGGCCGTACAACTTTTGAAGAAGTATTAGAAACCGCTGATATAATTAGCGTGCACTGCCCGCTTACTGATGAAACACGCGATTTAATTTCGTTAGATGAGCTAAAAATGATGAAACCCAGCAGTATTATTATCAATACCGCCCGTGGTGGCATTATAAATGAAGCCGACTTAGCCACAGCCCTAGAGCAAAATTTAATTGCCGGTGCGGGTGTTGATGTACTTACTAAAGAGCCGGCAGAGCCTTCTAACCCGCTGGCTAATTACACAGGCGAAAACTTGCTTCTTACACCTCACATTGCATGGGCCAGCACAGAGTCAATCGTGCGCTTAATTAATGAGGTAAGCCTAAATATTGCAGCCTTTAGTAACGGTGAGTCTCGTAACCGCTTGGTATAATAGCAATTTACAACAATAATTAGCCGCATTGAGGCTAGGTTTTACCTGTCTCAAAGTCGCTCATTCTATTTAGTAAATAGCTGTAACGTGTGTTTTCGCTAGGCTAAATAAACGCAGGCTAGCTTAATCGTTAAAAAACCTAAAAAGTGGCTGTTTTTGCTAATGATTTTTATAATTCATCACTTAAAAACAGCCATTACAATCTAACCCCTTGAATTTTATAACTTTGTTATATTGGCCTATTACTTGCTCCTGATAAGTAAATAATTAAATTAAAACTCATCAAGGACTATAACAATGAAAAAATCACTTTTAGCTGCTGCACTTATTGCTCCGTTTTTAACAGGCTGTGTTATTGCCGTATCAGATGGCGAAGCAGAAACGCACTGGGCAGGTAACGACTCATCAAGCTGGAAACATCAGCATAAAAAAAACCGCGAAGCGATTGCAGATTTAACAATGGATAGCAGCTATCAATCTGTTTTAGCGCAATTAAAAACGCCAAACTTTACCGAGCTATTGAAAAAAGATGATGATGTGTATCAGATACTGTTTTACGTGACTAACAGCATTCACTCTGATGGCAAAACAACAAAAGATGAATGCACGCCATTGGTATTTAAAAATGATAAATTGGTGGGTATTGGTGAAAGCGCACTGGGCATGATCACAAAATAACAACGCGCTAGTAGCGTAAAGCAGCCCCGCTTGGTAATAACATTAACGTGTGGGGCCGATTTAAATAACGCTTTAATATAAACACAGCCACATTATAAGTTAAGCGCAACCACCTGATCGCGCCCTGCATCTTTTGCGGCATATAGCCCTAGGTCAGCTTGTTCGAGTAAGGCTTGTTCGGCACTTGCATTGCCGTTTTCCATACTAGCAATGCCAATACTGATTGTTATGTGATCTGCATTTAACGAAGCTTTGTGCTCTATATTGAGGCTGTTTACCGCTTTTCTTAACTTTTGGGCAAATGCTAATGCCTGTTGTTTATTAACATCGGGTAATACCGCTGCAAACTCTTCCCCCCCGTAGCGGGCAATAAAGTCAGTACTACGCTCACATTGCGCTGCTAACGCCTGGGCAACCTGCTTTAAACACTCATCCCCCGCTCGGTGGCCATAGCAATCGTTGTAACGCTTAAAGTGATCTATATCCATTAATAAAACAGACAAACACGAGCCATTGCGTTTACTTCTGCGCCATTCACGAGAGAGGTTTTCATCTAAATAACGCCTGTTGGGTATTTCCGTTAAACCATCAATTGAGGCAAGCATTTCTAACAAATCATTTTTTTGCTTGATCAGTAATTGGTTGCGTACCCGCACTTTGACTATAGACGCATTAAAGGGTTTAGTGATGTAATCCATTGCACCTAATTCAAGTCCTTTTGCTTCATCGGTGTGGCTATTATTAGCCGATATAAACACAATAGGAATAGACTGAGTAATAGGGTTTTCTTTAAGCTGTACAAGCACTTCATAACCATCAATGCCTGGCATCACCACATCTAAAATAATTAAATCGACCTGATTAGATTTAATAAAGGTGAGCGCTTTTTCGCCGCTTTCGACTAAAAATACGTCATGCTCCGAGCCCAGTGTTTTTTCAAGCACCAGCCGGTTAAGGGGATCATCATCCACAATCAGTATTTTAGCTTTTTTCGACATCCCGTCCCCCTAAGGTTTCAATAAATATAATCACTTGCTTTAGCTGAATGATTAGCTCTTTTAAAGTGTGCTGAAGCGGCTCGTTAGTTGTTTTAAGGTGCGTTTCACATTGTTTTGCACACAATGAAAGCCTAATAAAACCTAAGTTACCCGCCACGCCTTTAATGCTATGCACTAAGCGTACCACTTCATCTCGCTGGGTGTTTTCTTCAATTTGTTCTAACTGCGTTTCACACAACTTCGCAAACTTTCCGACCATGGTTGCCAGTAAATTTTCATCAAAATTAAACTGGGTGAGCGCAAAGCTTTGGTCATAAAACTTAGGTTTTATAAAGTCTACGTCTCTGATTGCATCTAACAGCACAGCTGCAACCACAGGTTTAGTCAAATGCTTATTCATGCCGCTACTAAGTGAGCGCTCAACATCTGCAGGTTCACAATGTGCTGTTAAAGCAAAAATAGGCAGCTGGCGCGCGTCAAACTGTTGGCGAATCAATTGCGTTGCTTGGCAACCATCAATATGCGGCATTTGCACGTCCATCAAAATTAAATCTGGTTTTAATATTTGTAGCAGCTCTATTGCATCTGGCGCATTGGTAACCGTTATTACATTTATATGGGCCTGTTTTAGCACACTGCTAATAATGTCTAAATTAAGCGGGTTATCATCAACCGCCATAATAAGTAGACCCGATATATCTTTTTTGACTTCTTCATTATTTTCAGCGGCTTTAGGTGGCTCCGCCCCCGCATTAGCATTTAAGCTAATCAAGCGCTGAGCTAACGCCGTAGCTTTAATATGTTGTGCGTTAATTTGCGTAGTACAAGGCAATGCTAAAGTGTGTTCGTGATTCACCACAACCACAGGGTATGAGTTGCCACTGAGCGTTTCGTGTATAGATTCAACCTTTAATAAATCGTTCAATGTGGTTTCATCAATAATCAGTTGCTGTGCATCAGCAAGCTTTATTGGGTAGCGAAGCGCCTCTTCTAAATCAATAGCTACCACTTGTGAGTATGCATTAACCACTTCGTTTAGCTGTACAGTCTCATCGCTCACAATGGCTAACGTATTAGGTATAAATACACTATTTTTAGCCGTATCTACCGCAAGCGCTAGAGTAAAGAAAAACTCACATCCACGGCCTTTGTCACTATTAATTGCAATTTCGCCTCCCATTAAGGCTACACCATGTTTAACTATAGCAAGTCCAAGCCCAACCCCTTGGTGAATACGCGTAGAGGATTCATCGCCTTGAGTAAAAGCATCAAACAGTCGTCGTTGGTCAGCTTTAGCAATACCTACACCACTGTCTATTACGTGAAAACAAATACGTTGCTGATCTAAAACGTCATTTTCTTCAAGTACCATTTTTAAAGTAATACTGCCTTTATTAGTAAACTTAACGGCATTGGTGAGTAAGTTACCTAATATTTGTTGCAAACGTATTGAATCCCCCACCAGCGCGGGGTTAATGAGTGGATCTATTTCAATATTAAAGCTTAACCCTTTGTTTTGGCACAATGGCGCTGTTAAGCTCTCGCAAATATCAATCAGTTCAACCAAGCAAAAAGGCACCGGTTTAATTTGCGCTTGCGCACTTTCTACACGGGCAAAATCGAGCATTCTGTTTAGCATCAGCAACAAGCTTTGAGCTGCGTTTTTAGCCTGCTTAGTTTGTTGCAGCTGCTTATTTTTTAAGCCTTGCTCTACTATCATATCTAACAGCCCTAACACAGCGTTAAGAGGGGTGCGGATCTCATGGCTTAGATTAGCAATAAAGCGGCTTTTAGCTATTGTTGCGCGTTCTGCGTCATGCTTAGCTTTAGTCAGCGCACTTACATCTTGAATATGAATAACATAATAAGAGGGATCACGGTTTTCATCCCAAACCAGCGACACACTCAGCTGCAGCCAACTTGTGAGTTTTCCTTGTGAGAGCGTTAAATGATAAACCCGTTTTTTATCATCTAATAAGTGACAAAGCGCATTTTTTATTTCTTGCCACTGCGCCTCATCAAACAGCATTTTTAGTGGCTCACCAGTTAAAATATCTTGCTGTGAAAATAACTTACGAGCCGCTTTGTTAACTTGCAATATGGTGTGCTCAAGCGAAAGTAACACCACACTGTTTGCTGCAAACTCTATTGCACTTCTAAATTTAGATTCTGACGCTTTTAACGCCGATAGAGTTTGCTGCTGCTCAGTAATGTCTCGCCCAATTCCCATAGTGCCTAATAAGTGCTGGTGCTCGTTATAAAATGGGGCAATCGTTAATTGATACGATTTGTCGGTGCTATCTATGCGTTGCTCAATGCTACTTTTGGTTTGTAAAACTTGCTTTTCTAGTAGGCTTAACTGTAAATCGTCGCTGTCTAAATCTTCAATACGCTTACCGACTAGGATGGCTTGCTCTTTGCCTACATAGGCTTCAAATGCTTTATTACAACCTAAAAAAGAGCCATCAATATTTTTAAAGTAAATAAGATCAGGCACACTATTTAGCATGGTATTTAATAGCGCTAGGTGTCGCTCTTTTGCTTCGTAGCTACGTTTTAGCTTTTGAGATTGCAGCTGTAACTGCTCATCGAGTTCTTTATTAGCCTCTTGGAGCGACTCAACTAACAGTGCATTTTTATCAAATACATATTTAACGCGAGAAAACCAAGGCTGCCAATTTAAAGGAATGGGGTAATTGGAAAGCGCGGCTTTAGGGGCATCATTTTGTTCAAAATATTGCATTAAATGAGTCATTGGCCTAACAAAAATACGTTGGCTTAACCAAAAAAATACCGCAAACATTAAGCTTAAAAATAACGTTAAAAACGCAAACTCCAAAAGAACTTCATACCTAATTGGCGTGATCACTTTTATTTGCGGCTCATAAAAGGCGGCATGAATGGGCAGGTTCCCCATTGCTTGCATAAAAAACTGCGCATTTGTGTTATTAACTAAGTTTATTTTTTCATTGTCATGGGCTAATTCAGGCCAATAATCTTTTAAGGCTGTTGCTTCATTTAACTGCTTAACAGAGCTGGCTATCACTTGATGCGATTGGTTCATAAACACATATTCGCCTTCGCTTGGTGCCACCTTTTTAAGCCAGCTAGACATGGCCTCTAAATCGTATATTAAAATGATGTAGTCTGACGGATTAGGTTGTTTTTTACGGCCAATAGCAAAATAAGCGCTATCGCGTATTTTAACAATAGCGCTTGAGGTAAGCTGGCCAGGTATAAATGTGGGCTTAAAATTACCATTTAAAATTTTATTAAGCATAGTGCTTTGGCTTTTATTACGCCTTACCACATAGGCAAACCCCGAATCATCAACATAGGCAACAGCCGACAACGATTGCATAAGCGATAACGCGGTATTAAACGTTGGGCTTAGGGTTGTAGCTTGCTGCCATTGGATCAACGCGCGGTTAGAAAAAGCAAACTGCCCTTTACCGACTATTTCGCCTTGGCGCTTGCTAAAGTGGCGGTAGTAGTAATTGTCGTATTGATTAATACCTTCTAGTAAGTTGCGATTGAACTGCTCAACACTAGGCTGCTGATACGATATAAAGGCATTGTCAAAAAAGTCATTTACCGAGCTCATTATATGGCTAACTTGAGCCGACACTTGCTCAAAATCGGCTTGACGTTTTTCTATGGCGCGCTCAACTTTTATATTATACAAGTGCAAACACAGTAAAAATGCCACAAATAAGGGAACAAATAATGCTACAAATAAAGAGCGGTAATAGTCTTTTAGAGGTAAAAATTTCAACGTTTTGCCTAAGTTTTAGCCCGATAGTCAGCCACTAGACTATCGAGCCAAATTGTTCTGCGCAAGTTATAAATTTTCTTCTGCAAAGGAGGCTAAACGGCTGCGCACTACCCCGTTTAAATTAACTGTTGCACTGCCTTCAAAGTCTTTAAAACGCTCAACAATATAAGTAAGGCCGGAGGTAACGGGGGTTAAGTAGTTACTATCTATTTGCGCTAAATTACCGCTACAAATTAGTTTTGTTCCCTCGCCACAACGGGTAATAATAGTTTTAAGCTGAGATGCCGTTAAGTTTTGGCTCTCATCCAAAATCACCCCCGAATTGATATAATATTTGCCATTTGTTGAAGCTCAGCTTGTAGTGCTTTGAGTTCTCCCATTAGATTGTTAACTAAAGCCAATTTAGCCTGTGTCTATCATAAGTTCAAAACTTAAACTCTAGATATAAGCTGAAATTGAGTCAATCGTATTACAAATACTCTTATTGATACTGGCTCATTACTTGCACTTTTTCGAGAACATGACCACATGTAGAGAATAATAGGCTAACAGTGGGAAATATTTACACTATCAATGTAAGGATTACTTATGAAATACTCAAGATTTGCTGCAATGATCATCACCTCAACCATTGCTATGTTTGTAATGATGTATCTCAACACTTACGCAGTATCACATATATGGTTTAGTGAAACGCGTATCTATATGGCGTTGTATATGGGAGCAGGTATGGCAATGATCATGCTGGCCTTTATGCTTGGCATGTACAGTAACAAGAAGCTCAACATGGCTATTTTTCTATTGGCGACAATACTGTTTGCCATATGTCTTTATCTTGTTCGCTCTCAAAGCACAATTTCTGACAGTGCCTACATGAAAGCGATGATTCCTCATCACTCCATTGCTATTCTTACTAGTGAGCATTCAACTTTGGAGGATGTACGCGTGCGTGAATTGGCAAATGGTATTATTAAAGCCCAACGAAAAGAAATAAAAGAAATGGAATGGCTGATTAAAGATATTTCTGAAAATGGAAAGGTCAGCTCACAAGCTCAGGCTGAGCAACGACCGCTCCCAAAGTTTGAAGGCACACTGAACAAAGGAGACTAAGATGACTAAGACAGCTACCCTGTACAGAATGGTCACTGACGAACATATCTGCCCCTATGGTTTAAGGTCGAAAGATTTGCTGGAGAGGCAAGGGTATGATGTAGAAGATCATAAGCTCACGTCTAGACAACAAGCTGATGACTTCAAAGCTAAGCATGATGTCAAAACTACGCCACAAACCTTTATTGAAGGAAAGCGTGTCGGAGGATACGATGACTTAAGAGAGTATTTTGGTAAAGATGAAGCAGGTCAAACTGGCACAACCTACACGCCCGTTGTAGCCATTTTCTCGATAGCTGCACTTCTTGCTGTCGCATCTCAACATTTTGCTTCCGGCTCATTTATCTCCATCAGAACACTGATGCTATTTATAGCTTTTTCAATGACGCTCTTAGCGGTGCAAAAACTGAAAGACCTATACAGTTTCACAAATTCGTTTATTACTTATGATTTACTAGCGATGAGATGGATAAGATATGGTTATATTTATCCCTTCATTGAAGCATATGCAGGTATTGGTATGGTTGCCCAACTACAGCCTCTCGCAGTGGCACCATTTTCATTGTTTATCGGCACAGTTGGAGCAATTTCAGTTTTCAAAGCCGTTTACATCGACAAACGCCAGTTAAAGTGTGCCTGTGTAGGCGGCGATAGCAGTGTGCCACTTGGATTTGTATCACTATCTGAAAACTTATTTATGATCGCGGGAGCATTGATTATGCTGCTGATGTAAAGGTATAGCTCTATTCGGCGGCCCCTTAACTGTTAAGATTAGACCTAGGATGCCAGCCCACACCTTTCTAATTCATATGTAACATTTTTTCTGTCGTACTGGCATCAAGATAACCAGAACTGAGCAAACAATCTCAAAGGTTGTACAAAATAACACTAAAGTTTTTTCATTAAGTTTTATTGTTATGCTCTTGTGGTGGCTTTCGCCACCACTTTATTAGTTTTCAAGTTCCACCATATCTTTCGCTGCAATGTCACCAGACACTAGCTTTACAGTTGCGAAATGATCATTCACAATTTTAGTAATTTGTACCGTTCCTACCTTTTCGATAGTGTAGGGATCTTCACCTTCACTCAATACTATTCTTTCATGGAATCTAATAACACTGTATTTTTGCCCAACCTCTGCGCCATGCTTAGCACCAATACAGATTAGAGTTCGATTATCAGAACTTTCTACTACCTGACCTCTCACCATGTATTTATGATAAAAAGTGGTATTGGAACAACCCACTAAATATAAACCGAATGTAAGCAATAAAAGAGCTTTTATATAGGGTGTTTTCATCACTGTTACCTCATTTGACTAACTAATTATCTATACACTTTTTTATGAATTCATTTGTTTTTCCGGCCAGCCCCCGAAGGTGCTTGATGACAACTCCAAGGCTTATGAACAGAGTTATCTTTGATGTTCTGATCAACAAATTTATAGTAACTTTCTTTAGTATGTGTCCACCAATCATCATGAACATCTGCGCCATACTTACGGATTACCTCCTCAATCCCATCAAGGCTTACGTTTGCGGCATCATAGGCAAGGTGTATTTCACCTTCTTTGATGTTGTAACTAACTTCATCTATACCAAAAAGCTGATCTATTTCTTTTACTAACTCGTCACAGCTTTCTTCTGTGACATTGCTAAGCTTTAGGTTTCGAACAACTAAATTTTGCTCTTTAACGCCAACTCTATGATTTAAATCGCTCATAATTTTTCTCCTAATGTTTGTGTGAATGCTGTTGATTGCTATCTTTCATTTCTTCCATTTTCCGGTTCATCTGCGGCATCATGTTTTCCATCATTTCCAGATGATGTTCAGCCATTGCAATTTGTTTATGTATAGGTTTGTCTTCCATATCTCGATGCATGATCTGCATAATTTTCATCATTGAACGTCTATGTTGATGCATCATTCGCTGTTGCTTATCAGGGTCTTGTTCAGATTTAATTACTAAAACTTCTTTTTTCATTTCCATCATCTTTTTATGCATTTTTTCCATATTTTCGTGTGACATCTCCATGCCTTGATGCATATCATATTTGTTCACACTTTCATGCTTATGGTCATGATCTTGGGCAAATGAGCTTGTGGCTACCATCAGTGAGCCAGAAAATAGAATTGATTTACCTAATGTTTTCATAATTTTTACCTTCTACATTTTATTAAAATTTGGAATCCAACTTGGTGTCGATTCCATATACCTGTGGTACTCCGAACCAAACTCAGCAATCGCTTGTGCTTCTTCGCGTTTCGCTAGCTTGACGTAAACAACGACTAAGATCGGAAACATCGCAAGTGTTGGGATTGTCGGCCACTGCAATAAAAAGCCGAACATGATTAGAATGAAAGCTACATACTGTGGGTGGCGACACCTTGCATACCATCCAGTTGTAGCCAATTGATGATGTTTTTGCGCGTGATGCAATACATTCCATGCTGAAGACAACATAAAGAAACCTGCAACAATAAACACCATACTCACTATATGAAATGGGTCCCAATGGGCATCACCTTGAAATCCAAAGAAAGTATGTAATAAATGCCCATTCTCATGCGCAAAGAAATTTACTTCTGGATAGGTCTCCGTCAGCCACCCCGACAGAAAATAGATAGTTAAAGGAAAGCCATACATTTCAGTAAATAGGGCAACAATAAAGGCGGAGAACGCTCCTAGGCTTCGCCAATCAGTTGATGTTTTTGGTTTGACAAAACTAAAGGCAAAAAAGATAAAAATTGCTGAGTTCAGTATCACCATTGACCATAAGCCATAATCATATGTTTCATTCATCACTGCTCTCCTTTTTATGTGATTCCTTACGTGCCTTTTCTAACCCTTGTATGTAGCCATCGCGATAGGCTGCATTTTTATCCGTGAGTTCTTAAGAGCTCTCTTCCTTTTTTTCATCAGGCGCATGTGAATGATCGTGACCATGTTTACCATGACTGCCATGCATAAATACGTGCATCAAGGGGCATAGCAATAAAATCAAGTAGGGAAGAAATTGCAGCATATGTTGACCATGCTCAAGCACTAAGAAGTAGGTCACTGCGGCAATAAGTGCCAGTGCAGCCCAGCCTGTAGGTGTTGACCAAAAATTAGTGTGTTGATTTTTCATATTGCCCTCCTAAACGACTTTTAAGACACCGCGATACATTTGCATCTGACAGTGAAACTCATGCTCTCCCGGTGATAAGTTCAATAGGGTAATTTGAGTAATTTCATTTAATTTAAGCTGTTCGCTTATATCCAATGAAGGAATAAGCATTGTTTCAGCGCAGGGGGATTGATCTTTGCGCATAAACTTCAGAGTGACAGGTTGGCTAGCAGACACCTGAATTGAGGATGGGGAATACACACCATCCCTCACTTCAATGAGTACTTCATTACCTTGAACGATTGTTTTATTGGGTTTATATAGCCAAAACCACCAAACAATCAGCGCGATTAACATTAAGCCTAATAAGTTAATAACCATCATTGTGATTCTCCTTAATGCTCTTTTGCTTTAAAAAAGCGAAGTCGATTTGCATTTGACACTACAGTCAATGACGAAAACGCCATTGCAGCACCTGCAATTACAGGGCTAAGCAGAATGCCAAAGAAGGGATATAGAACCCCCGCAGCAAAAGGAATCCCGGCTACGTTATAGACAAACGCGCCAAACAAGTTTTGTTTGATATTTCGTAAAGTAGCTTTGCTTACCGCTATGGCATCAGCAAGGCCATGAAGTGAACCACGCATTAGGGTAATGTCAGCACTTTCGATAGCTACATCAGTCCCTGTGCCTATGGCGAAGCCAACATCGGCTAACGCTAGCGCAGGAGCATCGTTGATGCCATCTCCTGTCATACCAACAATTTCGCCGCCTTCTTGTAGCTCTTTCACCTTGTTGGCTTTATCTTCTGGCAGCACTTCAGCAAGAAACTCACTAATACCC
>NZ_DCYU01000102.1:63520-85531 GCF_002331165.1 Pseudoalteromonas sp. UBA2102 | reverse complement strand
TAAAAAGTATCAGCTTTTCAATGCGCTCTTGGGTCGGTTTAAGTGTGTGCTTACTCGGTGTGTTATTTGGCTTATGGCTGAGCTACACATTTGGCTTAATGTTGCTGGTGTTCTTTTTGTTTGTTGGCGCACTGGAAATCGTATTTGAATGGCGCGGCCGACATTACTCGCATTTATTGCCGCTTGATAAATACGGCCAAGGTTTTTCAGCCGCTATGTACGCTATTGTAGTTGCAGGCCATGTGGCAGTAATGATGCACTTTGCAGATTCAGAAAACCCAATACTGAGCCTGCCGATGACGATTTTATCAAGCTAATCGCTATACGCGCAGTATACCTAAATACTGCGCGTTATTAAGGGTTAGTAAAAGCTCAGCACTAGCGATATAAATACCCCCGTTACAAATAACTGCACAACACAAAATCCCATAATGTCTTTTGCTTTTAACCCTGCAATGGCTAATACCGGTAAAGCCCAAAAGGGTTGAATTAAATTGGTCCACGCATCGCCCCAGGCAACAGCCATAGCAACACGTGATATATCGGCGCCCAGCTCTTGCGCTGCGGGTATAACAATAGGTGCTTGTACTGCCCATTGGCCGCCACCAGAAGGTACAAACATATTAACAAGCCCTGCACTTATAAAGCTAAAAAATGGCAAGCTATCGGCATCAGCAACAGCTATAAAACCACGCGATATTTGCTGCGCTAAACCGCTGTCGACCATCACAGCCATAATACCTGCGTAAAACGGAAATTGAATGACAATACCCGCACCGCTAGGAATTGCTTGTTGCAAGCTATTAAGCAAGTTATGGGGTGTTTGGTGCAAGGTAATGGCTAAAAACAAAAACACAGCAATAATGCTGTTTAGGTTTAGGCTACCGCCTGCAACTATAAAGTAATACGCCAAATAGCAAAGGCCAAGTAAACCAATCGAAATGCCAAGCAGCTTTGTGTGTTCTAAATGCTGAGCAGGGCGAGTAATTTTTTCATGTGCGGGCGGGGGCTCTTTAATAAGTGCTGGGTCTACATATACGCTGTTTTTATCACTGGGTAGCATGTAGCGGTTAACCAGCGGCATAATAATAAATAAACCAATTAATATTGCTATGTTAAAACCAGCAAACAGGGTTTGCTCGGTACTAATTATGCCAATGCTATTTTGTGAAAAGTGCCCTTCGGTAGCAATCGTAAGCGGAATTGAGCCTGCTAAGCCGCCATGCCACACCACAAAGCCAGAATAAGCACTGGCAACTAATAGGCGGTAATCGACCTGTGTTTGCCTTACAATTGCTTTGGCAAATAAAGCCCCAATAACTAAGCCAAACCCCCAATTAAGCCAGCTGGCTAATAGCGAAATAAGCGTGACTAAAATAATCGCTTTTGGCGCTGAATTAGCAAGCGCCGCCAGTTTGTTTAATAGCGAATTGATAATGGGCGTGCTTGCTAGCATGTAACCTGTAATCAGCACTAACAGCATTTGCATGGCAAAGCTAAGCAGGTTCCAAAAACCACTTCCCCATGCGTTAATAACTTCAATATGTGTTGCGGGGGTAAAAATACTGGCAGAGAGTAAAGTAATTAAGCTCAGCAATATGACAAATATAAAAGGGTCAGGTAAGTAGCGCTCTACTAATTTGGTAAACGGTGTGGCAATTTTATTAAGCATAATGTGTCTGTGTGTTTTTTAGTCTTATTATAATTAATCATGCTCTTAGCACATTAGCAAACCCGCATTTAGTCTTATATTTTAGGGCCTGAGTATCTTATAGGTTGAACAAAATTTAATCCTAAAAGGGTAACAGGCCTTACTTAAAGGCTTAAACGTTGCTTAAAAGCATGGCTTACAGTAACGTACTGTTTATAGATAATTTACTAACAAAGATTTTGTATCATGCCGGTAATATTTAAGAGGCTAGCGCTACTTGTTCGTGCTCATATCGATCAGCTGAGCTGGCAAGCCGTGGTGCTTGCAATACTTGCTCATATGTTAGTGACTTGGGGGCTGCTATTTATTGCAAATGAGCAAGCGCTTACCTCGTTTACGACCTTTTTTTACTACTACACAGTAACTACCTCAACAGTGGGTTACGGCGATTTTAGCCCAACCAGCGAGCTGGGGCGTTGGGTAGTGGCTTTAATACAAATTCCGTTTGGATTAGCTTTATTTGGCGTTCTGTTAGGAAAAACAGGGCAAACAGTGACTTACTTAATTAGGCGCGCTATGACTGGTGATAAAAACTTTGCTCACAGTAACAACCACATTATTATTTTTGGTTGGCACGATACCCGAACAAAAAAAATGATTGATTATATTCTTGCCGATACCAAGCGCACTGACCGCCGTATTTTATTGGCGGTTACTGAGCAAATGGATCACCCATTTTTAACTAACGAAAATGTCGACTTTGCCCGCCTAACAAGTTTTACTGATTTAGAAGAACTTGAGCGCGTAGCTATTAGCCGTGCCGACAAAGTTATTATTGATGGGCAAGATGACGACCAAACATTTACAACGGCACTGCGTATTAGCCGTTTAGTTAAAGATGAGTGCCATATTAGCGCGCACTTTTTAGATGAAACCAAGGTCGATATGTTGCTTGAGCATTGCCAAAATGTAGAGTGTAGTAGCGCTAAGTCGGCTGAGATTTTAGTACGCTCAATGCAAGACCCAGGCTCGAGTCGAGTACAAGAAGAGCTATTATCTACATTGCACGGCGACACGCAGTTTAGCCTAGCTATTCCAAGTGAATGCGAAGAGATGGAGTTTGGCACTTTATTTCATCATTTTAAGCATGACTATAATGCTATTTTGTTAGGGGTGGCGCATAACTTAAGTGCACAAAATATGGATTTAAATCCGCCACTTGATTACAAGGTAAATGCGGGCGATATCCTGCACTACATTGCCCTTGAACGTGTGCTAACAAATGAAGTAGATTGGCAAAGCTTGGCCAAATAACCAAGGCTTAGGTTAAATAATGAATGAAGTAGTATTTTTAATAATTATTTTAAGCGCTTATATATTACCCGTGGTGATAGTGGTTAATAGTAAGCGCACCCAAGGCCATGAAAAAAACGGCTGGTTATTAGGCGTAATTATTTTTTCGTGGTTGGGGCTTTTTATGTATTTTACGATTGTGCCCAAGCATGGTCACAAAAAAAGAAAGAAGAATAAACCGTCATAGGTCTATTCTAGCTGCTTGAGTTTGTGCTCAACCAGCGGATCATCTGGCACTATTTGTTGGGCAACTTCTAATAACTGAATAGCATCATTTGGGTGTTCATCTTGATGTTTAAGTGCCACATCTATTAACGGCTGAATATCTATTTTGGCCTGATGTTCTTGCACATGCACTTCTTTTTCATCTGCTAAAATTTGATGTGCTGTACTTAATAACGCCAAGCGGTGAGGCGAACTCGCATTTGCCTTATTTAGGCTTTGATAATACTCTTCTTTTAAGCGCAAGGTTTTGGTTTGCAAACGAAACTGCGCTATATCAATCTGCTGGTGGCGTATAAAATCAACAGCCACTTGTTTGTAAAAGCCAAACTTAGTGAGGTAGCTTGCGTGGGTACCGTGGCCCATGCCAAACACTCTTAAATGAGTCAGTTGCGGGTACCGCTTAGCATGTAGGCGGTCTATTTTATTGGTGGGGTCATAAATTATATACCCCTTAGCATGGCCTAAATCGAGGTCGTTATACTCACTTTGCCAATCAAATTGCTGCGCAAGCTCTGTGCTGGAGCGGGTGTCCCACGGAACTGTTTCGGTGTTTTTGGTGCTAACAGGATGAAAAAATAAAACCTGATCTAATTTAAGTAATTTTGCAAACGCGCCAACAGCAAAACCACCGCGACTAAGGCCATAGCCTAAGCGGCACTTAAACGGTGTAAGTAAGCTTGATAACTGCTCCAAAAAGAAGATTAAATTACGGCTTCTAAACCAATTGCTTTTGCCTAAATGTTGGAACGAAATAACATTAACATTTTGTTTTTGCGCCAAGTGATAGCCCCAAGGGGCAAAGTCATCGGTTAGGTCGTGTTCTTGGACGTTGGTGCCCGCGGGGGAAAAAGTAAAAAGCAGGGGCTTATTTAAATCAACAAAGTCGTATTTTACATACACATCGCCGAGTAGGTCGCCGCCACACATAGGCAGCTTAGTTTGTTGTTCATCACGGCAAAGTGTTAACCATTCATCTAACCAATACAGTAGTTTCATTAATCCCCCAATTATAACTCGCGGGGGATCGTATCAAACACGGCCAAATGAGGTCAAACATAGCCAATCTTTAGCCCGTTAATGATTAGCTACTATTACAGCTTGATATTTGCTTACTGAGCTTAATTGCTCATGGCTATTATTTGCTCCCAGTCGTTTTGTGTGACTGACATTACCGAAAGGCGGCCTGCTTTTTTAAGGGCTAACTCGGTAATAGCCTCGTTTGCTTTAATGTCTTTTAAGCTTACGCGTTTGTTTAAATGGCTTTTATAGGTTACATCAACGACAAACCAGCGTGGCTTGTCGGGCGTCGCTTTCGCATCGTAATAGTCACTATTTAAATCAAACTGGGTTGGGTCGGGGTAGGCTTCTTTAGTAACAGTGGCTATACCCACAACGCCTACTTGTTTGCAGCTAGAGTGGTAGATAAATACTAAGTCACCCAATTTTATATCGTCACGCATAAAGTTACGTGCCTGATAATTACGCACGCCTTCCCACAGGGTGGTTTGTTGCGGCGCTGTTTTTAAATCATCAATCGAAAAAGCATCGGGCTCAGTTTTAAATAGCCAATAATTCATAGCGTTACTCATTTAGTTAGATTTACATAGCTGCATTGTATAGTATCATTAGCTTATCTGGGGATTGAGAGAACAGCAAATGAGCCAAGTATTAGATGATTTATTATCGTTATTGTCACTTGAAGAAATTGAACAAGGTTTATATCGTGGGCAAAGCCAAGATTTAGGGTTTAGAGCGGTATTTGGTGGTCAAGTAATGGGGCAGGCGTTGTCTGCTGCAAAAGAAACGCTACCAAAAGGACGTGTTGTTCATTCATTACACTCTTACTTTTTACGCCCCGGCGACGCCGCTAAACCGATTGTTTACGACGTAGAAACCATCCGCGATGGTAAAAGCTTTAGCACCCGCCGAGTAAGCGCTATTCAATACGGTAAACCTATTTTTTATATGACTGCGTCGTTTCAGGGGGAAGAAGAAGGCTTATCGCATCAAGCAACCATGCCTGATGTACCGCCACCAGAGGAGCTTCGCTCGTCGCTTGAGTTTTATCAAGAAAACGCCCACCACATACCCGAGGTGATCCGTAATAAGTTTATACGCGAGATGCCCATTGAAATGCGGCCGGTTACTTTTCATAACCCGTTTAAGCCAGAGGTTATTGAGCCCGTAAAGCACATTTGGATTAAAGCCAATGGCGATATGCCCGACGATCAACGCATTCATAATTACTTATTAGCGTATGCCTCTGACTTTGAGTTTTTACCTACGGCATTACAGCCCCATGGCGTATCGTTTATGCAGCCAAATATGCAAGTGGCAACGATTGACCATGCTATGTGGTTCCACCGCCCATTTAGAATGGACGATTGGATTTTATATACCATAGACAGCCCAAGTGCTAGTTCTGGGCGAGGCTTGGTAAGAGGCCAGTTTTTTGACCGCCAAGGTAATTTAGTCGCATCAACGATTCAAGAAGGGGTGATGCGCCAGCGTTAATTTGATTAGGTTTACTAGCAATAGACTGGCTGTTAAGCGCAAATTAGCAGTGCTTTCGCTAAAGGTTTTGCCAAGAGATAAGCGCCTCTATGTAGCGTCGCTGTTTAATAACTAAACGTACAAAAAAGCCTCAACATGTTAAATGTTGGGGCTTTTTTAATGGTGTTTAATTAGAGCTTAAATTACAGCAACTCGCTAATTACATTGATCTTGCACTATGTCGCTAACCGATTGCCATATACGCGCAGGTAATAAGGTTTTTAAGTACATGTATATTTCACACAGTTGTGTACTACCGTGAATACCATTTTCACCTTCAGTAATTAGCAGCTCACCGCGTAAATTATCAATAAAGCTTACCAGTACTTTTTTATCAAAAAACTCTGGGGTTTTAATGCCATGTAAGGTGCCTAAACGGTTTGCCAGTACTTGGCTTTCACGCTCTAGTTCGGCTTTTTCAATTCCGTTACTGGTTTGAATAAAGCCCACAACAATAGCATAACGTTGTAACGTAAAGCTAAGCGACCTTCCTAGCATTTCAAGCTTGGCTAACGAATCATTCGTGTTAGTAACATGAATGGTATCGCCATCAAGCTCAATTAAGTTTTGATCGCTAAAGTTAGCCAAAATACGGCTTATGTAGTTTTCATCTAGCGGCTGTAAATACCATTCTTTTGCAAACAGAGGGTAAAAAGCCGAAACAAGCTTTTGGCATTGCTCAACTGTACTACTGTGTTGCTTAAATAAGTGCAAAGCAATAAGGCTTGGCACAGCAAATAAGTGCAAAATATTATTACGATAATAGTTAAACAGGGTTTTTTCTTTATCGTTAATTGCAATAATTTCGCCAAATTCATCGCTAATAACATCAAACTTATTAAGCTTAATGGCGTGTGTTAATAGTTGCTCTGGTGTTTCATCGGGGGCGGTGACTTTATCGCTATAGCTTGCATCGCGTTGTAGGCGTAAGTAAAAATCTAGTTGCGCTAATAGCTTAGGCTTACTTAACGCGTGCTTGTCGTTAACTAGCAAAATCATAGCCAGTAAATTCACAGCGTTAAGTGCTGCGGCATTATTAATTTTTACCATTACTTGGTCGGCCAATGCGGCTACTTGAGGGCCTAGCCATTGCGGCTTTTGCACATCGGTAGGGTGTATTGCATCGCGCCAATCAGGTTGGTTGTCGTTTAAGTATTGGTTTATAGAAATAGGGTCGCCAAAATTTAAGTAACCACGGCCGTAATTTTTAAGGTTTTTAATGGCTTTAAAAATACCAAAAATGGACTCGCCTTTTTTATCTTTACCGGCAAGCTCTTTTAAGTAGGTATTGATTTCCATTACATGTTCATAGCCAATGTATACCGGCACAATAGAAACCGGGCGGTCTATGCCGCGTAGCATTGCTTGCAATGTCATGGCGAGCATACCGGTTTTTGGCGGTAGTAATCGGCCTGTACGGCTGCGCCCGCCTTCAGTGTAAAACTTAACTGAGTAACCTTTAATAAATAGCTGGCTTAAATACTCTTTAAATACGGCTGAGTAAAGTTTATTACCGGCAAACGAGCGGCGGATAAAAAACGCCCCTGAGCGGCGAAAAATACCACCGGCAGGGAAAAAGTTAAGATTAATGCCCGCGGCAATATGCGGCGGCACCAAACCTTGATGGTATATAGCATAGGTAAGTAACAAGTAATCCATGTGGCTGCGATGACACGGCATATAGATTATCTCGTGGCCTTTATTTGTTAGCTCATGAATCTGCTCGGTGTATTTTATATCTATACCGTTATAAAGCTTAGTCCACAGCCAGGTTAAAATTCTGTCGCCTACACGTATCATTGCCTCAGAGTAATTAGCGGCAATTTCATCTAGTAGTTTTAACGCGTTTTGGCGGGCTTCTGTTTGGCTTATTCCTTTTGACTTTGCTTCATCTTGAATTGCTTTTTTTATTGTCGGCGAAGCCAAAAGTGAGTTAAATAATTGCTCGCGCGAGGGCATTTTAGGGCCCGTAGCGGCCAGTTTTTGGCGTTTAAAGTGCACCCGAGCAACTCGTAATAGTTTTTGTGGTAGCTCATTTACGTCGGCTTTTTCGTTCACGATAAGTGATAAATCGAGTGGCTGGCTAAAGCGAATAAAGTTATCGCGCCCAGAAAAAAGCACAACGAAAAATTTTCTAAACCAACTAGGCGTAAGAGAGTGGGTAATTAAGGTACGAATACCTGGCTTTTCTTTACCTGGGTCGCGCCCCCATAAAATAGTTACCGGCACCACTTGTACATTCTTTTGCCCGCTATTTAATAAATGCTCAACTATTTGCTTACCCTGTGATAAAGCGGCGGTCGGTTTAGCGGTATCGCCAAATAAAGGTGGCGGATTTTTAATACCAATAAAGCGTGCCAGCTCTTGGTTTCCTAACGTTTGATATTCGCATGGGTTAGGCAAACCATGCTTTTTACATACATTAGTAAGCGCAGCTAAATCGAAACGCGAATTTAAACGTACTATATAAAAAGTAGGGTGTTCAGGATTAAGGTCATATTGTTCTATTGGGCTTTGGGGAAGGACCTTACTTTTTACCAAAACACGGCTTACGCAGCTAGTAAGAAAATTCAAACAATAATTTAATAAACGCATCGACTCACCATATTGAGAGTATTAAAAGCAAAATTAGCGCATAGGATACCATAATATCTATAAAATCCTGTAATTTGCGTAATCGGTTAAATTATAAACATAAGACTAATTTGGCGCTGAGCAGTTCAATTATAGCTATAAATAACCAGTGGCGGTTATTTGGGCAGCCTTACACCCGTAATTAATTTGCAATTAGTTGTTGCATTTATCACCAATATCACTATAATACGCAGGCTTTCAAGATTCCTCTGGAACTTGAAGGGATAAATTAAGCTTGGATTTCAAGCTAATAAACAGGAGTTCCGATTTGGAACTCATCGTAGATATAAATCAACAACCGGCATCTTAATTATTAAGATTGTTTCGGTCGTTTTTTTATGCTCTTTAAATGCTCTTTATATTGAGGTTTAAGAATGTCAAATCAACGCATTCGTATTCGCCTAAAAGCTTTTGACCACCGTTTGATTGACCAATCAACGGCGGAAATCGTGGAAACTGCGAAACGCACAGGCGCACAAGTACGTGGTCCAATCCCACTACCTACACGCTTTGAACGTTTTACTGTACTAACTTCACCGCACGTAAACAAAGATGCGCGTGATCAGTACGAGATCCGCACCCATAAACGTCTGATCGACATCGTAGAACCAACTGACAAGACTGTTGACGCATTAATGCGTTTAGATCTTGCTGCTGGTGTTGATGTTCAAATCAGCCTGGGTTAATCGAAAGATTAGAGAGGTTATAGGAAAATGGCATTAGGTCTAGTCGGTCGTAAAGTGGGTATGACACGTATCTTCACTGAAGATGGTGTATCTATCCCTGTGACAGTTATCGAAGCGACTCCTAACCGCATTGCTCAGATCAAATCTGACGCAACAGACGGTTATAACGCGCTTCAAGTAACCGCAGGCACTAAAAAAGCAAGCCGTGTAAACAAAGCAGCAGCGGGTCATTTCGCTAAAGCTGGTGTTGAAGCGGGTCGCGGTCTGTGGGAATTCCGCCTAAATGGTGGTGAAGGCGATTTTGAAGTAGGCGCTGAGCTTACTGTTGAATTATTCAACGAAATCAACAAAGTTGACGTAACCGGTACTTCTAAAGGTAAAGGTTTCCAAGGTGGTGTTAAGCGCTGGAATTTCAGCATGCAAGACGCTACTCACGGTAACTCTCTATCTCACCGTGCTCCTGGTTCAATCGGTCAAAACCAATCACCTGGTAAGGTGTTTAAAGGTAAGAAAATGGCCGGTCATATGGGTGCTGAGCGTGTAACGACTCAAAACTTAGAACTAGTTCGCGTTGACGCTGAGCGTAACTTGCTTTTAGTTAAAGGTGCAGTACCTGGCGCTATCGGCGGTGACGTTATCGTTAAACCAGCTGTTAAAGCATAAGTCCTGGAGATTTAGTGATGGAATTAGCAATTAAAGACGCTTCTGGCGCTCTTGAAGTTTCTGAAGCTACTTTTGGACGTGAGTTTAACGAAGCATTAGTACACCAAGTAGTTGTTGCATACGCAGCAGGTGCTCGTCAAGGTACTCGTGCTCAGAAGACACGTTCTGAAGTAAGCGGTGGTGGTAAAAAACCATGGGCTCAAAAAGGTACTGGCCGTGCACGTGCTGGTACAATCCGTAGTCCAATTTGGCGTTCAGGTGGCGTTAGCTTCGCAGCTAAACCACAAGACCACAGCCAAAAAGTAAACCGTAAAATGTACCGCGGTGCGATCAAAAGCATCTTATCTGAATTAGTTCGTCAAGAGCGTTTAATCGTTGTTGAAAGCTTTGGTCTTGAAGCACCAAAGACTAAAGAACTAGTTTCTAAGCTTAAAGAACTTGAGCTTAAAGATGTTCTTATCGTGACTGAAGAAGTAGATGAAAATCTTTTCTTATCGGCACGTAACCTGTACAAGGTTGACACGCGTGATGTAGCTGGTATCGATCCTGTAAGCTTAATTGCTTTCGACAAGGTACTTATTACAGCTGCTGCTGTTAAGCAACTTGAGGAGGCGCTAGCATGATCCGTGAAGAACGTCTTTTAAAAGTGATCCTTGCTCCACATATCTCTGAAAAAAGCACAATTGCTGCTGAAGAAAACAATACTATTGTTTTTAAAGTAACAAATGACGCAACTAAAGCTGAAATTAAAGCAGCAGTTGAGAAGCTTTTTGAAGTAGAAGTAACGGGTGTTCGCACACTTAACGTTAAGGGTAAAACAAAACGTACTGGCATGCGTTTCGGTCGTCGTAGCGACTGGAAGAAAGCTTACGTTACTCTTAAAGAAGGTAGCGAGCTAGACTTTGTCGGCGGCGCCGAGTAATAAGGGGAGTTAGAATTATGGCACTTCAAAAGTGTAAACCAACTTCTGCGGGTCGTCGTCACCTAGTTAAAGTGGTTAACCCAGATTTACATAAGGGTAAACCTTACGCACCACTATTAGAGAAAAACTCTAAATCAGGTGGTCGTAATAACAATGGTCGTATTACGGTTCGTCATATCGGTGGTGGTCATAAGCATCATTACCGTTTAATCGATTTTAAACGTACTAAAGATGGCATTCCAGCCACTGTTGAGCGTTTGGAATATGATCCAAACCGTAGCGCAAACATCGCTCTTGTATTATATGCAGACGGTGAGCGTCGTTACATTATCGCACCTAAAGGCTTAAAAGCTGGCGATGCAATCCAGTCTGGTGTTGATGCACCAATCAAGCCTGGTAATGCATTACCTATGCGTAACATGCCTGTAGGTTCGACTGTTCACAACGTAGAATTAAAACCAGGTAAAGGTGCTCAAATCGCACGTTCTGCTGGTGCATACGTTCAAATCCTTGCGCGTGATGGTCAATACGTAACATTACGTCTTCGTTCTGGCGAAGTACGTAAAGTACAATCTGATTGTCGTGCAACGCTAGGTGAAGTAGGCAATGCTGAGCATATGCTTCGTTCACTTGGTAAAGCAGGTGCAAATCGCTGGCGTGGTATTCGTCCGACAGTTCGTGGTGTTGCCATGAACCCGGTAGATCACCCACACGGTGGTGGTGAAGGTCGTACATCTGGTGGTCGTCATCCTGTGTCTCCATGGGGTAAGCCTACTAAAGGTGCTAAGACGCGTAAGAACAAGCGTACGGATAAATTTATAGTACGTCGTCGTACTAAGTAATATTGAGGAATAGCCATGCCACGCTCTCTCAAGAAGGGTCCTTTTATAGACCTACACTTGCTGAAGAAGGTAGAGAAAGCTTTGGAAAGCGGTGAAAAGAAGCCAATTAAAACTTGGAGCCGTCGTTCAATGATCATACCTAACATGATCGGATTGACCATTGCTGTCCATAATGGTCGCCAGCATGTACCAGTTTTCGTTTCTGACGAAATGATCGGTCACAAACTAGGTGAATTTGCACCAACTCGCACTTACCGTGGCCATGCCGCGGATAAGAAAGCGAAGAAACGCTAAGAGGGGAATGATAAATGCAAGCATTAGCTAAACATAAATTCGCCTCTGGTTCGGCGCAAAAAGCTCGTCTAGTTGCAGATCAGATCCGCGGACTACCTGTCGATCGCGCTCTAGAAATCCTGGCGTACAGCCCGAAAAAAGCGGCTGTATTAGTTAAAAAAGTACTTGAGTCTGCTATTGCTAACGCAGAGCATAACGAAGGTGCTGACATTGATGAGCTTCGTGTAACTACGATTTTTGTGGACGATGGTCCTACAATGAAACGTATTATGCCACGTGCTAAAGGACGCGCAGACCGCATCCTTAAGCGTACAAGCCACATCACTGTTGTGGTTTCAGATAGCTAGGAGTATAAGTAATGGGACAAAAAGTTCATCCTACTGGTATTCGCCTAGGTATATCTAAACCTTGGGTTTCTACCTGGTACGCGAGTTCTAAAGATTTCTCTGATCAGCTTTTTGGCGATCACAAAGTACGTACTTTCCTTACAAAGGAATTAAAAGCGGCTTCTGTGTCTAAAATCGTTATTGAGCGTCCAGCAAAATCGATCCGCGTAACAATTCACACGGCTCGTCCGGGTGTTGTTATCGGTAAAAAAGGCGAAGACGTTGAAAAGCTACGTCAAGCGGTAACTAAGATCGCAGGTGTACCTGCTCAGATTAATATTTCTGAAGTACGTAAACCAGAGTTAGATGCACAACTAGTAGCAGACGGCATTGCCTCTCAGCTAGAGCGTCGTGTTATGTTCCGTCGCGCTATGAAGCGTTCGGTACAAAATGCAATGCGCATCGGTTCTAAAGGGATCAAAGTTGAAGTTAGCGGTCGTCTTGGCGGCGCAGAAATCGCACGTTCAGAATGGTATCGTGAAGGTCGTGTACCTCTACATACTCTTCGTGCTGATATCGACTACGCAACTTCTGAAGCCTTAACCACTTATGGTATCATTGGTGTTAAAGTTTGGATCTTCAAAGGCGAAGTTATTGGTGGTTTACCACTAGTACAAGAGCAAGAGAAGCCAGCTAAACGCGCACCAAAGAAAGCCAAGAAAAGTGCTAAGTAGAGGTAGCGAGTAATGTTACAGCCAAAACGTACAAAATTCCGTAAAATGCACAAAGGCCGCAACCGCGGTTTAGCGCAAAACGGTAACAAAGTAAGCTTCGGTACTTTCGGTTTGAAAGCTACTGGTCGTGGCCGCATGACTGCTCGTCAAATCGAAGCAGCTCGTCGTGCTATGACGCGTCACGTGAAACGTCAAGGTAAAATCTGGATCCGTGTCTTCCCTGACAAGCCGATCACAGAAAAGCCTCTTGAAGTTCGTATGGGTAAAGGTAAAGGTTCTGTTGAATATTGGGTTGCTGAAATTCAGCCTGGTAAAGTACTTTACGAAATGGAAGGTGTTTCTGAAGAGCTTGCTCGTGAAGCGTTTGACCTTGCAGCTCGTAAACTGCCATTCAAAACAACTTTCGTAACTCGGACGGTAATGTGATGAAAGCAAGCGAACTAAAAGACAAAAGCGTAGAAGAGCTAAATGCTGAACTTCTAGGACTTCTTCGTGAGCAGTTTAACCTGCGCATGCAAGCAAGCACTGGTCAGTTAGCTCAGACACACACGCTAAGAACAGTACGTCGCGATATCGCGCGTGTAAAAACAATTATTAACCAGAAGGCAGGTCAATAATGAGCGATAAAATTCGTACTCTTCAAGGCCGTGTAGTAAGCGACAAGATGGAAAAATCTTTCACTGTTGCTATCGCACGTTACGTGAAGCACCCAATCTATGGGAAATTCATCAAACGTACTACTAAGCTACACGTACATGACGAAAACAACACAGCAAAAGCGGGTGACGTAGTTACTATCCGTGAATGCGCACCAATTTCTAAGAATAAATCTTGGACTTTAGTAGACGTTGTTTCTAGTCCAAAACAAGCTTAATTTTTAAATTAAGTAAGTTTTGTAAAAAAGCCCTGGCATTAGCCGGGGCTTTTTGTTTGCGTTTAAAAAAGCTGTAAGTTTGAAGCTTTCAGTCCTCAGCTGCTCGCAGTGAAGTGAAGCGCCTTAGTTTGGGTTGAGTCTAGAACACTTGAGAAAAAAGCACGCCACGAATACGTTATAGTCCTAATTCTAATCGAAAATAATACCAATCGTGTTAAGTGATGAGGCATTTATAGCGACAGATAAAAATTTTTGATGTGCGACTGTATAGATGTTTGAGGTAGAGTAATACTGGAGTAATTGCCAAGAACAACTAAATAACAGCTCTATAATTTACCAAACCTATGCCTTTGCGAGAGTAAAGCTGCAACAATAGATATTAATATGCACACGGCAGAGCCTACCACTAAGAAGCGGTTCTCGATTCGACTGACTTGCCTTTCTCCTACAATTTGATAGGTCACATCCCCCTCAATAAAGCGTTCGCCTTGGTATTGCTGAGTGACGTTAAATGCTAAAAAGTCACCTAGCTTTGCTTGATAGGTAAAGTAGGTTTGTGGATAAAAAATTTCATATGTTGCACATAACCACGCTATCAGCCCACATATAAATAAAGTCAGGCACATAATTAAAGTGATGTTTGAGGGCTTATCTATCGCTGAATTTATAGGTAGGCATTTATCAATACAGCCTTCGCCATAGCAAAGTTTAAGCTTTTCAATTACCTCAGTTGAGGGGATAAACTGTCCATTTTCAAGCTTTGAAAGGTACGACTGTTGAATTCCAATTTCACGCGCAGCATAAGCCTGAGTCCACTTTTTATTTGCTCTAAGGCGTTTTAACTCCATTCCTAACGCTTGCATACCCTCTGCTCTTATTTGATTAGTTAAGCGTTTTATTATCGCTAAAATTAGTATTTATAAATAGTCTAAAAGCGTATATTCATGCTTATTAATATAAAGAATATTATGAATATTAATAGCTTATATTAAATTTAATAAAATATAAGGTATGCTCAATTCGATTTTAATAAGGAGATATAATATGCCGAATAAATTTACTAGCGCTATTTTAGTGCTTATCAGTTCACTGTTTTTTATCAACCCCAGTTACGCAGAGCCTGTTTTTGCAATTAAGGCCAGTATTTATAAATTACAGAATGAGATTACCGTAGATAGTAAAATAGAGCAGGCTTTAAAAAATCTAAGCCCTACGCATCAACCTCAGCTACTCACGCTATTAAATAAAAGTGCAATGATAGAAATTGGTGATGATACGCAAATGACGGCGCTTGAAGTAAAGCCTAACGCAGAGGGGTCGCACTTTAACGCTAGTTTGAAGCTAAAAGAGCAGGTTGATGGCAAGTGGGAATCTATTTCTTCCTTTATGCCGCAAATCCCAAGTGGGCAAACAGTGTATTTAAGCCGCACCTTTACAGATAAAGTATGGCTGATAAAAATTACAGGTAAACGCTACGAATCAATAGAGCGTGCAGAGCAGGCCTTAAATCAAAAGTAACGCCTGTTAATTTACCGTACAGTGTGTGGCTGCAAAAAAAGTTTAATATAAGTTTGCTGGTAAAGTGTGGCGGGCACGTTAGTATGCGCTAATAAAGGTACAAGGAGCGTAGTATGGCTAAGCAAACAGTGTTAATTATAGGTAATGGCCCCGTCGAAAAGGATGTAAGTAAAGCCCTAAACAGCTTTGATAGAGTGGTGCGCTTTAATATGTGTGCAAACATGCCTGCATACTTAGGCCGTAAATGTACTGATTTATGGCTAGTAGGGCGAGGTAAGCAAGGCGCAATGCTCTGCGTAGCGTTTCCAGATATAGATATAACGCAGCTGAAAAATGTCATGATCACTGACCCAAAACCTAACTTATATACTCAACCTTTTTATAAGCTAATTAACCGCAGGGGCTGTATTGACCATGGCGATGAAATAATACGTAAATATAGCCCGCATGCAAACGTGAGTCGAATCGCCCAGCACGATAAAACAGTATTATTAAAACACTTAAATACGTTTGGCAAACCTGCTTTTAAAGCTAAAACACCCAGTTCGGGAATGTTAGCCATTGAGCACTTTTTAAAGCAGCAAGCACAGGTGTATATTATCGGTTTTGGTTTTAAGGGCTGGAAGCGTCATCCGTGGGATTTAGAAAAGCAGTATGTAGCGTCACTTATTGCCAAACAAAAAGTACAGTTATTAAAAAGCCCCAGTTAATGCTGGGGCTAAAAAGTTATAAGCAGGCTATTACCAAATCATCTCAACAAATTCAGGGTGATCGATATACGGGTTACGATTACCTTGAAACTCATAAGCTGCTTGGTTACGGTCAAGTTCCATTTGGCTAACAGGGTCGGCGTTATGCCAGTTAAGTAGCATAGCTACCACCCAGTTTTCGAATACTTGATTGCTTGTACCATTAAGGACTGCATTACTGGCAGTTGTGTTATTTTGCCACGAGCCTATTACATTCTCGTAGCGGGTTGCCATGTAAAAATAAGCGCGAGCAAAGTCACCTTTAAACTCATCAATTGGCTCAAACACCGTACCTGAGTAATTAATAGAGCTTGCTGCTGAACCGACTTTACTACCGTTTGTTGATGTAAATGATGCGCTAGCCACTTCACCAAATGGGTAGTTACTACGTTTTGAGTTTACATAACCGTCGGTTGCATAAATGTGGTGCACGTCTGAATTCATTGGCTCATTTGTGCCGCCAAACCAGCTTTTAGGGAACGAATGCTCGCGGTTATAGCAATCTGCTTCACTGTTATAAGTACCGCACTGATCGCTCACCGCGGTGTAAGTATAACTGTCGCTACCATTTGGCTTTTCGCTATACATATCTAAAATACTGTTATCGTTTTCAAAGTATTTATCGCGTGCTGAAGAATCGTAAAAGTTCCAAATAGCCGAGTAACCTTGCGAGCTGTGATTTTTGATAATGTTATAAAGCTCAGTTTTTAATGCATAGCCAGATAAACCCTGAGTTGTTACGTAATAACCTGTTGGTGTTGGGTTAGTGCCACCGCCAGTATCACCACCAGAGCTATCGCCTAATTCAAAAGTTGTACTATCTGTGTTATTAAAACTTGCGCCACTGGCAAGTGTGGTGCTGCCCTGAGTGAGCGCATAATTACCATTACCTACGTTACAGCACATACCGTCGCCATAGCTGTCACTTATAACTAGGGTGTATGCGCCATCAGTTAAACAGAGTTGCTCATTATATTGTGTGTTAGAGGCATAACCACTACCACTGGCTACGCTGCTACCTTGGCTGTTGTTAACCACCCAGCTGGTTTCGCTGCCGTAGTTATCGGTATTAAGTGTTAAAGTAAGGCTATGGCCGTTACAGCTGCCTGAAGCGCCGCCGTCTGTATTAGGCAAAAAATTATCTACATAAACGGTTTCATTGCCATCAAAGCCGCTCATATCGTAAAAACGTAAACCAACATTAATGGTTTTATTACTGCTAGGCGTATAACTGTGGCTAATTGTTTGCCACTGGTTAGTTTGCGCTTGGTTAGAGTACCCTTGGTAGCCATCTACATACAGGCGGGCCCTTATGCCTCCTTCAGTGTGATATACATCCACTGAGAAATCATATGTTTTGCCAGCCTCCACACTGACTTGTTGTAATAAGTCGGTATTGCTTTGCGAGCCGGTGGTCACATTAATAGCCGCCGCGCTGCTTGCGTTATTTACGATACTGGTTGAGCGCGATACATTAATACCGCTATCAATTGTGGTCCACGCGTCAGGCGTATTGCCTGTCCACTGCTCAAAGCCGCCATTAGCGACATTGGCCATTGCTGGGGTGGCGGCAATCAGTAATGCCGTGCTAAGTAACTTATTTTTGTATGTCCCGTGTGACATGATTGTTCCTATTTTTTATAGTTGAGTAAATAACATACACTATCTGCACAAGGTTACAAATTTGTTAAATACAAAATTAATAAAATAGCAATAATAAGCCTTTAAGCTGTTTTTGAAGGTCTTTATATAAATTAATAACTAAATGGAATAACAAAGCAGATTCTATTCTTTTTTTCTCACCGCATAGCCCGCTATCCTGCACACTAATAAAACCTCAGCAGAGTTACTCTGGGTGAGGTAAAACTCATTTTGAACAGCGCATCATGTGGGCTGTATGTAATTTTCAGGGTTATGGGGAACAAATTCATGTTGTTAGGTCAACTTAACGCAGCGGCAAGCCCGCTATCGCAAGAGCAAGTACAAAAGCTGCAAGGCTTAGTAGCAGAACTTAATCCGATTCAGCAAGCGTGGGTAAGTGGTTACTTAGCTGCAAATGCTAATTCTGCGGCTCTTGGTGGGCAAGCGCCTACAGCGGCTGCAAGCGATGCTGCGCCACTTACTATTTTGTATGGTTCGCAAACAGGTAATGCAAAAGGTGTGGCGACTAAGCTTAAAGAGCAAGCAGAGTCGCGCGGTCTAGCTGTAAAACTTGTGAGCATGTCTGACTACAAACCTACAGCCCTGAAAAAAGAAAAGTTTTTAACCGTTGTTGTATCTACCTACGGTGAAGGTGAGCCACCTGAAGATGCTGAAACACTGTATGAATTTTTAACTACCAAAAAAGCACCTAAGTTAGATGGCGTTAAAGTCGCGGTACTGGGTTTAGGCGACTCTAGCTATGAGTTTTTCTGCCAAACAGCAAAAGACTTTGAAGAGCGTTTAAACAAACTTGGCGCAGAAACTATTTTCCAACGTGCCGACCTAGATGTTGATTACGATGATGAAGCAGCCACTTGGATCACCGGTGCACTTGATGCATTCGAACCTGATCTAAAAGCGCAGCAAGATGCTGCGGGCGGCCAAGTTGTATCAATGCCATTTGGCGCGCCAACAGCGGCAGCAAGCCAATACACTAAGCAAAACCCATTTGCGGCAGAGCTTGTTACCGTACAAAAAATTACAGGGCGCGATTCTACTAAAGATGTACGCCATGTTGAGATTTCGCTTGAAGGCTCAGACATCACCTACTTACCTGGTGATTCATTAGGCGTGTACTTTTTAAATGATGAAGCCCGCGTAGATGAGCTACTAACACACACGCAAATCGATTCAGGCACACTTGTAAAAGTGGGCGAAGAGTCATTGCCTATTCGCGATGCATTAATCGAAAAGTTAGAGCTTACTCAGTCATACCCAGGCTTTGTAGAAAAATACGCAGTTGCAACGGGCACGCCAGAGCTACTAAAGCTTGTAGAAGATAAAGCCGCTATGCGTGAGTACATTGAGCCTCGTCAAATTTTTGATGTAGTGGCACAAAACCCTGCAAAAATAGACGCACAAACCTTAGTTGATTGCCTACGTAAACTACAAGCGCGCTTATACTCAATCGCTTCAAGCCAAAGCGAGGTTGAAGAGGAAGTGCACTTAACGGTAGGTTTAGTTGAGTTTGACGCCTTTGGCAGCGAACATTTAGGTGGCTGCTCTGGTTATTTAGCACGCCGTGCTGAAGAAGGGTGTAAAGTTAAAGTATTTAGTGAGCACAACGACAACTTCCGTTTACCTAGCGATGATAATACCCCCATTATTATGGTTGGCCCAGGTACCGGTATTGCGCCATTCCGTGCATTTTTACAAGAGCGTGACTCGCGAGAAGCACAAGGCAAAAATTGGCTGTTTTTCGGTAACCCACACTTTACACAAGACTTCTTGTATCAAGTAGAAATTCAGGGTTATTTAAAATCAGGCCTATTAAGCAAAGTTGACGTTGCATTTAGCCGTGACCAAGCCGAAAAAGTATACGTACAAGACAAACTACGCAAAAACTCAAAAGAAATTTTTGAGTGGCTAGAAGCAGGAGCGCATTTTTATGTGTGTGGTGATGCAAACCGCATGGCAAAAGATGTACACAACGCCTTAGTTGATATCATCAGCGAAAACACCGGTAAAAGCTACGAAGACGCAGAGCAATATTTAAAAGACTTACGTAGCGCTAACCGCTATCAGAAAGACGTGTATTAATCACGTTTCTTATTTTATTAACAGCTAGCAGCCGTCACTGTAACAAATTTAGGATTTAAAATGAGCGAACAAGATAAAAACGTAAAACTTTCTGATAACGAACGTTTGAAAAGAGAAAGTAACTTTTTACGTGGCACCATAGAGCAAGATTTAAAAGATGAAATTACCGGCGGTTTTACAGCCGATAACTTCCAACTTATACGTTTTCACGGTATGTACCAGCAAGATGACCGCGATATACGCCCTGAGCGTGCAAAGCAAAAGCTAGAGCCGCTGCACAATGTAATGCTACGTGCACGTATGCCTGGTGGTATTATCAAGCCTGAGCAATGGCTAGCAATTGATAAATTTGCCGATGAAAAAACAAGCTACGGCAGTATTCGTTTAACAACACGTCAAACGTTTCAATTTCATGGTGTATTAAAGCCAAATATTAAAGGCATGCACCAAATGCTTAATAGCGTTGGCATTGACTCTATTGCCACCGCAGGCGATGTAAACCGTAACGTACTATGTACGACTAACCCTGTTGAGTCAGAGTTACATCAAGAAGCGTATGAGTGGGCGGCAAAAATATCTGAGCATTTACTTCCAAAAACGAAAGCATACGCTGAAATTTGGTTAAATGGCGAAAAAGCAGAAACTACAGAAGAGCCAATTTTAGGTTCTAACTACCTACCGCGTAAGTTTAAAACCACGGTTACCATTCCGCCTAACAACGAAGTTGATGTGCATGCGAATGACTTAAACTTTGTTGCTATTGCTGAAGATGGCAAGCTTGTTGGCTTTAACGTACTTGTAGGTGGTGGCCTAGCTATGACCCACGGTGATACGGCTACGTATCCGCGTAAAGCTGACGACTTTGGTTTTATTGCCCTAGAAGACACCTTAAAAATTGCTGAGCACGTTGTATCAGTGCAGCGCGATTGGGGTAACCGTTCTAACCGTAAAAATGCAAAAACTAAATACACCCTAGACCGTGTTGGGTCTGACGTATTTAAAGCGGAAGTAGAAAAACGTGCCGGTGTAAGCTTTGCACCAAGCCGCCCTTATGAGTTTACTCACCGTGGCGATCGTATCGGTTGGGTAGAAGGCATTGATGGCAAGCACCACCTTACGCTATTTATACAAAGCGGCCGTATTTTAGACTACCCAGGTAAGCCATTAAAAACAGGTTGTCGTAAAATTGCAGAAGTGCACCAAGGCGATATGCGCATGACGGCTAACCAAAACTTAATTATTGCCGGTGTGCCTGCCGATCAAAAAGCAGTCATTGAAGAAATTGCCCGTAACCACGGCCTAATTGATGACAAAGACACTGAGCAACGTAAAAACTCAATGGCGTGTGTAGCATTGCCAACGTGTCCGCTTGCTATGGCCGAAGCTGAGCGTTACTTACCAAGCTTAATTGAAAAAACCGAAGCACTACTTGCTAAGCATGGCATACCTGATGACAGCATTATTATGCGTGTTGTAGGTTGTCCTAACGGTTGTGGCCGCGCAATGCTTGCAGAAGCTGGTTTAGTAGGTAAAGGCCCTGGTAAATACAACGTTTACCTAGGTGGTAATTTAGAAGGTACACGCATTCCTAAACTGTACCTAGAAAACGTAGGTGAAGATGTTTACCTAGACGCGTTTGATAAGCTGATTGGCCAGTGGGCAAGTGAGCGAAACGACGGTGAATGTTTTGGTGACTTTGTTATTCGCAAAGGCATTGTTGCTGAAGTAAAAGTATCAGTAACCGATTTTCACGCTTAATTAAATACCCACGCGGAGCGTGGGTGAGGTTTAAAATTGACCATGAGTGAATTTAAAAACATATTACAGCTTGATAAGCAAAGCCAAGCGGCATTGCTTGCAGATGCAAACGGCATACTTGCACCAATGAGTGCGGAGCAGCGTGTTGCATGGGCACTAGAGAACTTACCCGATACAGCTTTTTTATCATCAAGCTTTGGTATTCAAGCGGCGGTCATGCTGCATTTAGTAACATCTCAGCGTCCTGATATTCCTGTGGTATTAACCGATACGGGTTATTTATTTCCAGAAACGTATCAGTTTATTGAGCAAATGACAGCGCGCCTATCACTTAATTTACAGGTGTATAAAGCTGAGCTAAGCCCTGCATGGCAAGAAGCTAAATACGGTAAGTTATGGGAACAAGGCGAGGACGGTATTAAGCAATATAATCAGCTTAATAAAGTAGAGCCCATGACCCGCGCATTAAAAGAAATTGGTGCCGGTAC
>NZ_DCYU01000102.1:44291-63145 GCF_002331165.1 Pseudoalteromonas sp. UBA2102 | reverse complement strand
GTTTGTTGAGATAAGCCGAGGTACGGTAAAAGTGTACCCGATTATTGAATGGTCAAACCGCGATGTATATCAATACCTTACCAAGCATGATTTACCTTACCACCCATTATGGGAGCAAGGTTATGTGTCGATGGGTGATGTGCATACTACGCGTAAACTTGAGCCAGGTATGAGCGAAGAAGAAACGCGCTTTTTTGGTTTAAACCGCGAATGCGGGCTGCATATTGACGGCGATGGTATTTAAAAAAAGCGAATGCTAAACAACTATTTAAACGCAACTTAGGTTGCGTTTTTTATTGCAAAAAAATTGCCTGATTAAGTATTTTTTATTAGACTTGCCTTTCAAGGATTCATTTTTAAGCAGGAACGCTATGAAATACTTCACCTACTTGGCAATATCAGTCATGATCATTGCTGTTATCTCTTTGTTTTACCTAAAAAAGCCAGATGGCCAAACATGGCTTTCTAGTTCATCTATTAGTGCTGAATCTCACAAAATTAAAGAAAAAATGGTCGCGTTATCTACCAATACGCTTAATCAGGCAGTGCAAGGCGCAAAGCAAGCAGGCGATAAAATTGCGCAGAGTGTAAACAATGATGCGGCGACAATTAAACCCGGTAGCAAAATTTATAAGTGGCAAGATAAAAACGGCCAATGGCATTTTTCAGATACGCCTAATGCAGATGGCAAAAGTATTGAGGTAAAACTTGATGCCCGTGATGTCACTGTTGTAGCCGCAGAAGACACCTCAATTTTGAGTAGCAGTGCAAGCACCTCAAAAAAGAGTATTCAACCACCTACACCTACCGTTTACAACGCTGAATCTATTCAAAAACTGTTTGAAGATGCTGAAAAGGCAAAGCAAAAATTAGAGCAGCGCAGTAAAGAGATGCAAAGTATAGGTGGGTACTAAATTTTATTGTGTGCTTAGCATTAAAACTTACTCAATATGAGGGGTTTGTAATTTGTGAGCTGAGTTACTGCGCCTTCGTTATGCTAAGGGCTTACAGCCAGTTAAAAGCAATACCAAGTTGCAATACTCGTTAATTATTTAGCGCATAAAAAAGCCTAGCGACTGCTAGGCTTTTTAGTTTTAAGTATATGATTAGTCAAGCATGTTACGTAAAACGTATTGTAGAATACCGCCGTGCTTGTAGTAATCCCACTCTTTAGGGGTATCTATCCGTACATCGGCGCTAAAGCTGACTTTTTTGCCCTCAGCATTCGTGGCAATAATGCTCACTTCATTCGTTTTGTCGTACAAACCTTCAATATCAAACTGCTCTTGGCCAGTTAAATTTAATGATTCGTGGCTCTCACCCTCTTTAAACTGTAAAGGCAGCACACCCATACCAATGAGGTTAGAGCGGTGAATACGCTCATAACTTTGTGCAACCACCGCTTTTACACCTAATAAAAGCGAGCCTTTTGCTGCCCAGTCGCGTGATGAACCGGTACCGTATTCTTTACCAGCTAACACAATTAATGGTGTGTTACTCTTTTCATATTCCATTGCGGCATCGTAAATGCTGGCAAGCTTGTCATCAGGTTGGGTGCGAGTAACGCCACCTTCTGTACCTGGTGCGAGTAAGTTTTTAAGCCTAACGTTCGCAAATGTGCCTCGCATCATCACTTCGTGGTTACCACGGCGTGAACCGTACGAGTTAAACTGCGCTTTTTCTACGCCTTTTTCCTGTAAGTAAATACCGGCTGGCGCTTCAGCTTTAATGGCCCCCGCAGGAGAAATATGGTCAGTGGTTACTGAGTCGCCAAGTTTAGCTAAACAACGCGCCCCTTCAATTGTTGGCACGCCTGGTGGTTCAACGCTCATGCCCTCAAAGAATGGTGCTTTTTTAATGTAAGTTGACCCATCATCCCAATCATAGAGCTTACCATCAGGAATTTGAATTTTTTGCCAACGGCTGTCGCCTTCGTATACGTTGGCATAGCTTTTTTCGAACATTTCTCTGGTTACCGTTTTTTGTACTAGTTCGCTGACTTCGCTCACGCTTGGCCAAATATTTTTTAGGTAAATATCGTTACCGTTTTCATCTTGCGCTAAAGGTTCGTTGTATACATCTATGTCTGTACGCCCTGCAATGGCATACGCTACCACAAGTGGAGGCGAGGCTAAAAAGTTCATTTTAACGTCTTGGTGTATACGCCCTTCAAAATTACGGTTACCCGATAAAATAGAGCTTACAACTAGCTTATGCTTTTGAATAGCTTCGCTAATTTCATCTGCTAGCGGGCCTGAGTTACCTATACACGTGGTACAACCATAACCGACCAAGTTAAAGCCTAAGCTTTCTAGGTCATCCATTAGGCCTGCTTTTTCAAGGTAGTCGGTTACCACTTGCGAACCGGGTGCAAGCGATGTTTTAACCCACGGTTTTACATTAATACCCAGCTGTTTAGCTTTTTGAGCCACTAAGCCTGCGGCTAAAATAACACTGGGGTTAGAGGTATTTGTACAGCTTGTAATAGCGGCAATAACACAGGCGCCATCGTTTAGTTCAAATTCTTGGCCTTTAAACTTCACTTTGGCTGCACCCATAAACTGCGCTTCGTCTACCGGTTCATCAGGGTTGGTTGTTGGGCCTTCACTTTCAATGCGCGCTTCTTCAATATCGCTTTTATCACGACGAGCCATACGCTCATCTTGGAAACCTTTTAGGTGCTGGCCTATCACATCACCGGCTTTATCAAGTGTAATTCTGTCTTGTGGGCGTTTAGGGCCTGCAAGGCTAGGTACTACGTCGTCTAATTTAAGCTCAAGGGTGTCTGTGTAATGCGCTTCGTCGCCTTCATGGCGCCATAAGCCTTGGTGTTTAGCGTAGTCTTCAATCAGTTTGAGGTGATCTTCATCGCGGTTCGTTAAACGCAGGTAGTTAATTGTTTCATCATCAATGGGGAAAATACCACATGTTGCACCGTACTCTGGCGCCATGTTGGCAATGGTTGCTCTATCGGCGAGCGGTAAATCAGCTAGGCCGTCACCATAAAACTCAACAAATTTACCCACTACGCCGTGGTTACGTAGCATTTCGGTAACGGTGAGCACTAAATCAGTAGCTGTGGTGCCCTCGGGTAAACGGCCATTTAATTTAAAGCCCACTACCTGAGGAATAAGCAAGCTAATTGGTTGCCCAAGCATGGCTGCTTCGGCTTCAATACCACCTACGCCCCAGCCTAACACACCTAAACCATTAATCATGGTGGTGTGCGAATCAGTCCCTACAAGGGTGTCTGGGTAGGCTATTGATTTTCCGTTTTCACTGTCGTTAAAAACAACACGCGCTAAAAACTCTAAGTTTACTTGGTGCACAATACCTGTAGCTGGTGGCACTACTTTTAAATTATCAAAAGCAGTTTGCCCCCAGCGTAAAAATTCGTAGCGTTCTTTATTTCGTTCGTATTCTAGCTTGGCATTTAAATCAAACGCACCGTCATCACCGTAGCCATCTACTTGTACTGAGTGGTCAATTACAAGTTCAGCAGGAGAAAGCGGGTTTATTTTTGCAGGATCACCACCTAGCTTTTCCATTGCATCACGCATGGCAGCTAAATCAACAATGGCGGGAACACCTGTAAAGTCTTGCATTACAACACGTGCCGGCGTAAAGGCCACCTCAGCTGAGGGCTTTGCTTTAGGGTCCCAATCAAGAAGGGCTTGAATGTCTTGTTCTTTAATATTTACGCCATCTTCATTGCGTAATAGGTTTTCTAGTAATACTTTGAGAGAAAAGGGCAATCGCTTTGCTTTGTCGCCTAATCCTTTAAGTGAGTGAATATGGTATTGCTCGCCATTAATCGTTAATTGTTGTTGGGTGTCGAAACTATTCATTTTTTGCCCCTTTGATAGTTAGGATTATGTCCTTGATAAAATAACGTGTTTATTTGCCAATAGTTTGCAAAGTGCATACCAGAGATAATAAATATGACAAATCAGGCTAAAAAGCAGGTAGCGTAATGCATGTTTTTTAGACAGTAATAAGTATAGAAGTGCTACCTAAAATTGTTTTTTCAAGTAGCAAAATAATGAGTTTACAAAAGGGGGGGAGGTTAGTTCAACCAACCTTGTTGTTTGCTTTTTATGCTTAAATATAAAAGCAAAAACGCAATAACAATCACTAAAATAGGCATAAACACCGCGCTTACCCCCAGCATTTTAATGCTATTTATCACAATGAAATTATAAAATTGCTGAATAAATATCGCTACCAACGATAGCGCAAAGGTAGGCGTTGCAAATGCATTTTTGACCAATAGTAGTATGCAGCCAAGGGTGCCACCAAATACCGCTACAGCAAATGCAATGGTAGACCACAAAGGCACGTTTGAATATGCAGCTTGTTGATCTAACGGAAGTTTACTTATCATCTCGGGGGTCATCATAAGGTGCATTATAAATGCAAACACACCTAATAAATTCCAGATAAGTGCTGCCCAGAGGGCGGGTTTAAACCAATTGGGTGTAGCTGAGGTTGTCATATTATTACCTTGTTTTTATTGTATTTTACGAGGTAATTAAAGAGCAAAAAGGCTAACTGTTCAAGCCAGCCTATACATATAATAAAAATGGCACAAAGCGCTAATGGCTAGCCAAATGAGATAGGGCGGCGCCCTGTGTTTTCATCAACCTTTGGCTTTTTAGTGCGCTTTCTTTTATTTTTTGCCGGCTTTTGAGCTGTTTCATTAGGTGTTTTTTCTGGCTGTTGCTGGGTTGTTGCTACAGGGCGCTCTACAGGAGTCGCATCTTCACTTAAAGTGAGTTGAAAAAGCTCGCCATCAAATTCTAGTACATCGCCACTGTATAATTTTTTCCGTTTTATTGTACATATTTCATGGTTAACCCCAACATAGCCTTGCGCTATTAGGTTTTTAGCTTGGCCGCCACCTTCTACTAAATCGAGTACTTTTAGTAATTTACAAAGCTCTATAGGTTCTTCTTCAAGTTCAATTTCAATGTATTCTTCTGACATGGTTATCTCTGTTGGTGGCGCATAAGCAGCAAGTATAAAGGCTTGCACTGTTTTTTGCACCTAGCAAGCTCGCCCGAGTGGGATAAAAAAGAGTGATAAATATAAAACTTTTTTCAACTTTAAAAAAACTGCAGCATTTGATGCGTATGCTCTAGCAAAAATTTGGTGTGCTATTTGCTATTGCTTTGGCAAATAAAAATCGTACCTAAAACATGGTAATTATTTCACCGTTTTAATTGTTTAGGTCTGCATATAATTGGAGCAGTAAATGGGCATAAGATTAGCAATGAAAAAAGAGCTAATGGGCTTAGATAATTCAGATATGCTGACAGCAGATGATGTAAGAGCTCACTTAGCTAACTCGGTAAAAACACAAAAAGAGCAAGATGAACGCGGCTTTTCGGTTATTTCTAAGTTTAACGATACGCACAGTCGGCTAATTAGTGGCGATCCACTTAAAAAATCAAAACTGGAATTTGAACGTCATCGCTTATTTAACGAAGTTTTATATACGCGCCAAAGTGTAGATGCCTGGTTAGACAGCCAAACAAATTATACCAACGTACAATAATACTTAATTAAGCACATGAGTATTAAGTTGCTATAGATAGTTACCTCCAATAGACTACAATTGTAATCATTGGGGGTAACTATGAAAAATGGCATTTTAATCTGTATGTGGGCGCTATTATTAACTGCGTGCCAACAACCTACCGTTTATGTTTTTAGTGAAAACTTGCAAGATGAGCAGCGCAAGCAGCTCGATGCTGCGCTAAAAGCACAAAATCTTCCTTATGAATACGTAGCGCTAGAAATCCCATCTACCTTTAGTGAGGCTACGTTACTCTTATCAAGCGATAAAATTTATCCAAAAGAAACTGAGCAGTTAGCTATTATTATGCAAGAGCTAGGTTATCAGCCCGAAATTAACTACACCACACGATCAAATCATTTTTATGGCGATGGCAATATTGGTTTTTATTTAAAGAGCACTGATGGAGAAGACGCTTTTACTATGCCGTCTCGGCTAAGAACAACTCATTGCAGCGACGATAAATACAATGATTTAGCGGTTAGATTTTCAAATGAACACGCTGACTTTACCTTACCCAGTGGCGCTGTTGTAAGGTTAGGTTGGGAGTTTTTATACGGTTACGTTGTTATTTATTATAAAACCTACTCGCAAACATATAGCCACTCACAGCCGCTTGTAGCAACGCCCTTTGGCGCTAAGCCATCCGATACGTATACATTTACGGCGCATGTTAATCACCCCAGCTGGCTTGATTGCTCACTACAAATTGTTTATATGAACTGAGTGATAGAGTTAACCGTGGGTTTCTATGTGCTCACTCAGCTTTGCAATGCGCAGGCTCATACCTTCTATGATTCTATCTTTAATTTTTTCGCGTATTACATTAGGCAAGCGGGTAAGTGCCTCTGGGGTAATGGCAAGTACTATGGTGTCGGCTTTAGCGCGAGCGCTCGTACTGCGCTCGCGGTTATTAATAAATGCGCCTTCACCGATAAACTCACCGGGCTCTATAGTGCCAAGCTCCAGCAAGTGGTTATGTTTAAAAACAAGTAACGCACCACTTAATACAATGTATAAGCGTTTGTCGTTATCGTATTGTTTAAATAAAAACTGATGCTGGTTAACTAAATACAATAACCCAAACGACTCTAATAGCACTTGGCGTTCAGCAAGGGTGAAGTCTTTAAAAAAGTGCAATCTATTCACTATTTCCATTTGTTTAAATAATGGAATGTGTTCTATTAATTTCATCCTAGGGCCAACGAGTAACGGTTAGAAACTAGCTAATATTGCGCTCTTTTAATTTGCGGGTCAACGTGTTGCGCCCCCAGCCAATTTTTATGGCTGCATCTTGTTTATGGCCAGAGCAATTAGCCAGTGCTGTTTTTATAAGGCGAGTTTCAAGCTGAGCTTGAATATCAGGCCAAATGTTTTCTTTACCTTGCTTAAGCTCTTGATTGAGCCATTGCTGAAACGCATCGAGCCAATCACCTTCTTGTTGAACAGGCGCTGCATCAATGATCTCTGGTGGTAGGTCTTGCTCACTTACTAATTCACCAGGGGCCATAACGGTCAACCAGCGACAGGTGTTTTCAAGTTGGCGCACATTACCAGGCCAGCTAAATAGCCTAAGCTGCTCTGTGGCTTTTGGGCTTAGTACTTTACTTTCTACTTGTAGGTCTTTTGCGCTTTTGTGTAAAAAGTGCTGCGCTAGGCGCTCAATGTCTTCAGTTCTTTCTCTAAGAGCCGGTAAACGAAGGCGCACAACGTTCAAACGATGAAATAAATCGTCCCTAAATTTACCCTGTTTTACTAAATCTTCTAAATTTTGATGCGTTGCAGCAATAATGCGTACATCAACTTTAATACTTTGATGCCCGCCCACACGGTAAAATTCACCATCGGCGAGTACACGTAATAAACGTGTTTGCACATCCAGTGGCATATCGCCAATTTCATCTAAAAACAGTGTGCCGCCATTGGCTTGTTCAAAGCGGCCTTTACGAACGCTATCGGCACCAGTAAATGCGCCTTTTTCGTGGCCAAATAGCTCAGACTCCACAAGCTCTTTTGGAATAGCGGCCATGTTTAATGCAATAAACTGGTTTTCTTTACGTGGGCTGTGGTTATGCAAAGCGCTGGCAACAAGCTCTTTACCTGTGCCAGACTCACCATTAATTAGTACGCTCATACTTGAAGCCGACAGTTTACCTATCGCTCTAAACACTTCCTGCATCGCAGGGGCTTCGCCAATAATGTGCGCGCTTTTAGGTGGAACTTGTTTACGCTTAGTCTTTTTAGTTGAGTTTGCTCTACAGGCACTTTCGATTAATGCCACGGCTTCGTTTAAATCAAATGGCTTGGCTAGGTACTCAAACGCGCCTTTTTGAAATGCGTTAACTGCTGAGTCTAAATCTGAGTGGGCGGTCATTATAATAACCGGCAGCCCTGGGTTTTGCTCTGCTATGAGTTCAAGCAATGCCATGCCGTCCATGCCTGGCATCCGTACGTCAGATACCAACACGGTTGGCTGGCTAAATTTTAGCGCGCTTAACACGTCTTGCGCATTTGCAAAGCTTTCTGCTTCAAACCCTGCGCGTGTCAGCGCTTTTTCTAATACAAAGCGAATTGATGCGTCATCATCTACAAGCCAAACTGTTTTCATGCCAACTCCAAAACATTAATCTGCAAAAGGCAGATAGATATTAAATTCAGTATGGCCAGGCCAGCTATCACAGTCTATATAACCGTCGTGCTGATCTATGAGCGTTTGTGCGATTGAAAGCCCTAGCCCTGAGCCACCTTCTTTGTTGGTGATCATCGGGTAAAACAATGTTTCGCGAACGCTAGGGTCTATGCCTGGTCCATTATCAGAAACCTGGATCAACAAGGCTTTTTTAGGGGCTTTTCCGGGGCGGCGATACTGATGATTAATGCGGGTTTTTATTTTTATTTCACCGCCATCAACTAACGCCTGTTGAGCATTGCGTACAATATTAAGTACAACTTGCTGAACCTTGCCTTGGTCAATAAACACATCAGGGATACTTGGGTCGTAATCTTTAACTAGACTAATATTTTTACAATTATCTAATGTGCTTAATTTAACAACCGACTCAAGTGTTTGGTGAATATTGCCATACGACTTTTGCGGAAGCTGATTTGGCCCAAGTAGCCTATCAACTAATTCGCGTAATCGGTCGGCTTGCTCAATTATAAGCTCAGCGCATTCGTCCCTTTCTTGTTGATCTACCTCATACTGCAATAACTGCGCCGCTCCGCGTATTCCCCCTAAAGGATTTTTAATTTCGTGAGCAAGCCCTCTAATTAAATTTCGTGCCGCTTGATATTGATGCATTTGGTTAGAGGCTTTGTCGTGTTTTATTTCTTCATCGGTTTTACGGCACTCAAGTAAAATATAGCGTTCGTTTTTAAACTTAACTTGGCGCGATGTAATGGCTATTTTTGCATGGCGAGAATCTATAAAGACCACGTCGGCTCTGTGCTGGCTGCAATCTACACCATCAACAAGTGAGTACTGGGCTATGCGCTCTAAATCCACAGAATGGTAATTAAATAAGCTGTTAAAGGTTTGCCCAATAATGCGCTTTTTACCCAAGCCGAGTAGTTCGCTGGTGCTGGTGTTGGCATAAACAAGGGTAAAACTTTTATCAAGTAACATGACCGATGTAGTTTGATTTTGCCAAATGGCATTAAGAAGTTCAGGGCTAAAATTTTGTTCGTTTGACATCTATGCACCACTTTAGTGCGTTAATATTTGCAAGCAAGTTTTAATCAGTAAATACTGCTGCGCTAATTTTGCTTCATGAGACATTGTACTTAGTTTACAGCCTTTCTTTGCATCACAAAGGTACTGGGCTGACTGATAGCAATGGCTTGATTTTGTTTATTATAAAGTTTGAGATACAAAGTATGAGCTCCGTTTTCTACATCCCGTATGGCAAACGTTGATAAATCGCTTGCGGGCCCATAAGCGTTACCGTTTAAAAATAGCTGTATGGTAAAGCCAGCTTCAAAACGCGGTGTTATGCGGCTTGTTACGTACACCGAGCCGGTGTTTTCGCGTACAGTTTGGTTATGTGTAGGCGACGATATCATAATTTGAAAACGGTTAGGGTGCGTTGGTTGTGGTGAACCAGGGGTGTGTTTATCGGTTTCAGACAGGGTAAGATCTTGGCTGCTTAGTTTTATTTCGTGCGCGCCACTACGTGGTGTATCTGAGAACACTAAAACACCATTTTTATCTTTCCAAGCATAAATTTTCTTATTGCCTGCATAACTATAAATGCTTAATCCTAAAGCAAAAAATAGTAATAATATCCTGTAATTCACATTGCTACCCTGCATATTTTGTAATTACATAACTTTAGTGGAGATAACCCTAATTTACCATAAAAAAAAGCCCGCTAAGCGGGCTTGAGAACACACATTTATTATCTTATCGATAATTTTGTCTACGGCGTATTAAACGCTGTAGTACATTTCAAACTCAACTGGGTGAGTTGTCATGTTAAGTTTTTCAACTTCTTGAGATTTAAGTGCAATGTAAGCATCGATTAAATCATCAGTGAATACGCCACCTTGCGTTAAGAATTCACGGTCAGCACTAAGTGCTTCTAGCGCTTCATCTAGTGAAGATGCAACTTGTGGAATTTCTGCTGCTTCTTCTGCTGGTAGGTCGTATAAATCCTTGTCCATAGCATCGCCAGGGTGGATCTTGTTTTTGATACCGTCAAGGCCAGCCATAAGCATTGCAGAGAAAGCAAGGTATGGGTTAGCAGTTGGATCTGGGAAGCGTACTTCAATACGACGACCTTTTTCAGATGGTACAACTGGAATACGGATTGATGCAGAACGGTTACGTGCAGAGTATGCAAGCATTACCGGTGCTTCAAAACCTGGTACTAAACGTTTGTACGAGTTAGTTGAGGCATTTGCAAACGCATTGATTGCTTTAGCGTGCTTAATAATACCGCCAATGTAGTAAAGTGCATCTTCAGAAAGACCACCGTACTTATCACCAGCAAAAAGGTTAACACCGTCTTTTGCTAAAGATTGGTGACAGTGCATACCAGAGCCGTTATCGCCTACAACAGGCTTAGGCATAAATGTGGCCGTTTTTCCGTAAAGGTGAGCCATGTTATGAATAACATATTTCATCTCTTGGATTTCATCCGCTTTTAATACCATTGTATTAAAGCGAGTTGCGATTTCGTTTTGACCCGCTGTTGCAACTTCGTGGTGATGTGCTTCTACTACTTGGCCTAGTTCTTCAAGTACTAAACAAGTAGCTGAACGCCAATCTTGTGAAGAGTCAACTGGTGAACATGGGAAGTAACCACCTTTAACACCTGGGCGATGACCTGTGTTACCACCTTCGTAGTCTTTATCAGAGTTCCATGCTGCTTCAACAGCATCAATTTTGTACATAGAACCTGACATATCTGACTTGTATTTAACATCATCAAATAGGAAGAATTCTGGCTCAGGGCCAAATAAAACTGTATCTGCGATACCGGTAGATTTCATGTACTCTTCAGCGCGTTTAGCAACTGAACGAGGGTCACGCTCGTAGCCTTGTAGTGTAGATGGCTCTACAACATCACAACGTACGATTAGCGTAGCTTCTTCTGTGAATGGGTCTAATTTTACTGAATCAGCTACTGGCATAAGTACCATGTCTGATTCGTTAATGCCTTTCCAACCTGCAATTGAAGAGCCGTCGAACATTTTGCCGTCTTCAAAAAAATCTTCATCTACTTGGTGATGAGGAATAGAAACATGTTGTTCTTTACCTCTAGTATCAGTAAAGCGTAAATCAATGAACTTAACGTCATTTTCTTTAATAAAATCTAAAACCGATTGTGACATGTGTCCTCCAACTGTTGGGTTTTATTATTGCTGCATTAAATGCTTTGGCTTTTTAGTAAGCCGATTTTATGCCATTATTTTAACTTGCTGTTTATTAAGTTAAAAATTATGGTTGCACAAAAGTGGTCACGGGCTTTGCACTTTTATGGTGCGTAAAATATCCACATTGGTGCAAAAATTTCACGCTCGATTCTGCACGTATTTTAATCACCTAAATCAGCTTAACTTAAACAGTAAATAGTGCCAAAGCAATCAACAAATTAGCTAAAAAACGACAATTTATGTAATTTGTCGAAATTTATTTCATATAATTGTCATATAAAAAACAGATACTTAGTAAAAGTATTAAGAAAGTTTTTAAAATTGTATTGGATAAACTTTCATCCATGTCATTAATGAGGGATAATATGCGCCCTTTTAAATCCTATGCTGGGACATCTGGTGAAAACGCAGATGAGTGCGTAGATCTTGCAGGATCAATGAGAATAAACTTCTCTGAGTAAAAATATGAGCATCGAACAGTTAAGAAATATAGCGATTATCGCGCACGTTGACCACGGTAAAACGACATTGGTTGACAAACTACTTGAGCAATCAGGTACATTAGAAACACGCGGCGGTAACGAAGAGCGTGTGATGGACTCAAACGACATTGAGAAAGAACGTGGTATTACCATTTTGGCTAAAAACACAGCCATTTCTTGGAAAGACTACCATATCAATATCGTAGATACCCCGGGACACGCCGATTTTGGTGGTGAAGTTGAACGCGTACTTTCGATGGCTGACTCAGTATTATTACTTGTTGATGCTCAAGAAGGTCCAATGCCGCAAACGCGTTTCGTAACGCAAAAAGCATTCGCGCAAGGCTTAAAGCCAATTGTTGTTATCAACAAAATCGACAAGCCAGGTGCACGTCCTGATTGGGTTATGGATCAAATCTTTGATTTATTCGACAACCTTGGTGCAACTGACGAACAGCTAGACTTTAAAGTAATCTACGCTTCAGCAATCAACGGTTGGGCTACACTAGATTTAGACGAGCCGTCTGACAACATGGAACCTATGTTCCAAATGATCGTTGACGAAGTATCACCACCGGATGCAGATCCTGAAGGTGACTTCCAAATGCAGATTTCTCAGCTTGATTACAACTCTTATAAAGGTGTAATCGGTATCGGCCGTATCAAACGTGGTTCTGTTGTGCCTAACCAGCAAGTAACGATTGTTAGTGCTGATGGCTCTACACGTAACGGCAAAATTGGTTCAGTACAAAGCTACCTAGGTCTTGAGCGTATCGAAACAGATAAAGCTTACGCTGGTAACATTGTAACGGTAACAGGTCTTGGCGAGCTTAAGATTTCAGATACTGTTTGTTGCCCTAACAACGTTGAAGCATTACCACCACTAAGTGTTGATGAGCCAACAGTAACAATGACGTTCTCTGTAAATAACTCTCCTTTCTGTGGTAAAGAAGGTAAGTTTGTAACATCACGTAATATTCGTGAGCGTTTAGACAAAGAATTAGTACATAACGTTGCACTTCGTGTTGCTGATACTGACAACCCAGATAGCTTCCGCGTATCGGGCCGTGGTGAATTACACCTTGGTATCTTAATCGAAAACATGCGTCGTGAAGGTTATGAGCTAGCTGTATCTCGTCCAGAAGTAATCTTACGCACTGTTGATGGCGTATTAGAAGAACCGTATGAAACACTAACAATTGACTGTGAAGAAGAGCATCAAGGTTCTATCATGGAGCAAATTGGTCTTCGTAAAGGTGAACTTACTGATATGGCACCAGATGGTAAGGGCCGTATGCGTTTAGACTTTATGATCCCAAGCCGTGGCTTAATCGGTTTCCAAACTGAGTTCATGACGTTAACTTCAGGTTCTGGTTTACTTTACCATACATTCGATCACTACGGTCCGCACAAAGGTGGCGAGCTAGGTGTTCGTAAGAACGGCGTAATGATTGCAAATGCTACAGGTAAAGCACTTACTAACGCATTATTCAACTTACAAGAGCGTGGTAAATTATTCATCGGTCACGGTGTTGAAGTTTACGAAGGTATGGTTATCGGTATTCATAGCCGCGATAACGACCTTACAGTTAACGCCCTTAAAGGTAAGCAACTTACTAACGTTCGTGCATCTGGTACAGATGAAGCACAAACATTGACGCCACCATTGAACTACACACTAGAGCAAGCGCTTGAGTTCATCGATGATGACGAGTTAGTAGAAGTAACACCTGAGAACATTCGTATTCGTAAGCGTCACTTAACTGAAAGTGAGCGTAAGCGTGCGGGTCGTGCTCCAAAATCATAATCTATTAATTTAGAGTAATGGTTTAAAAGCCGCTGTATTGCAAAATACAGCGGCTTTTTTGTGGGTTAAAACAAGAGTTGTCAGTTGTAAGTTATCAGCGATCAGTTTAGAACGGCGCAGCTAACTAGGCTGGTCTAAGCTGAAAGTCAGTAGGCTATATAAACCTGCAACAATGCATAGTGGTAGTGCGTGTTGGTAGGGTGCTTTTTCGTTGGGTTTCGCTACGCTCAACCCAACGTTTTCAATTATTTTATTGGTAGTTACTTACTTTTTGGTAGCAGGGTGATTTTGCCAAAGACATCTGCGTCTATAAAACCACGGTTTCTGTCGCCATTGACTGGCTGTACTTCGTGAGAGCCCATAAAGTGCTCGCGTACTTCGCTGCCATCGTTATCGCAATACGCGAGCATAAAACCAATGACTTGTTTTTCATTAAGCGTGATGGGCGTGTTTACAGCGCCTTCTTGGTAATCGTTAGGGTAGAGCTTTATAGCAACTTCCCAGGTGATGTTATAAGGGGCTTGGGTATTACGCTTCCAGTTACTTGTTAAGTGGTCGGTGTATAAATGGGCTTTTTTATCGGGGCCGTAATCGGCGGCTTGGTTATCAAGGCCAATATGATATGCCAACGCGGTATGGTTAAACTGGTGAATGCCACCTGAGGCGTCGCTATCGATAAAAATTTCCAGCGCATCGTCATCCCAATATTTTACAGTCGGGTCTGGGTGCGTATCAATAAGTACATCGTCAGTTATATCAGCTTGTAAATACAGGTAGTTTTTATCCCACAGCAGGCGGTAGCGGCCTTTAAAGTCGGCATCTGATGAGGGCAAGGTGCCATCCATTAAATGCGGCATATCATGCCACGTTGCTTTATCCCATGCGCTTTCAGATACGCCATCAATAGTAATAGGGGTCGATGTGTGCGCTACATCAATGGCCATTACTGGGGCACTTAATAAACAACTTAAAGCTAATGCGTGTTTTTTCATTAATTTCTCAATGTTAATATGTATTTAGATATTACAATCATCCTAAAACAGTTCAGCTATGAGTTACAGTGAAATACTTTCGCCTTCGTTTAAAATATATAAAGGTGTGGTTGAAGTCATTTTATTGTGCATATAAAGCAACCTTAACAGTGCTGAATGACTTGTCCGGTCGCCCATTTTCCAGCTTGAGTTACCATAGCCCCACGGTATCATTACTTTACAGTTAAGATCGCTAGCTGCATTTACAGCATCCTCTGGTGTGGTGTGTACATAACGATACCAAGTAGGGCTGTCTTCACTGTAATACGAGGCTATAGGCAGTAGGCATATGTCTATATCGCCATACTTTTGCTGAATGTCTTTAAAGTGTTTTGAGTAGCCGGTATCGCCTGCAAAAAACACGGTACTGCCGTTTTGCTCAAGCAACCAGCCATTCCATAGGTCTTTATCGTTATCTTCGTAAATAAAGGGCACCAATACACGGCTACTAAAGTGGTGCGCTGGTAGGGCATGAATCGTTAAATCATCAAGCTGTGTTTTTGCATACCAGGCCATTTCGCTAATGTTATAGCCACCAGTAGGGAAGTTGTCGGCCATACCTAATGGCGTTAAGTAGCGAGGTTGATTACCAAGCTCCCCTATATCGGCTTTATTAAAGTGATCGTAATGAATATGCGAGTACATCACTGCACTTAAGTTTTTAAGCTCGTTTTGTGTAAGCCAATCGCCGGGTTGCCTGTAAAACCCTGATGCTAACCTAAAGGCTAAATCAACAGGTGAGTCGAACTGCTCTTTTACAGGGTCAAATAGCACGTGTTGTCCGCTAGGTGTGCGGATCATAAACCCAGCGTGCCCTAACCAGCGCACGGTAAAGCCCGTATTTAAATTAATTGGCTTTTGCTCAGCAATAAATTGGCAATCTTCAGCGTCTTGTTTGCATTGTAATTTAGGGCTTGGCGGGTAGCAGCCGGTTTCGCAGGTGGTGGGGTAGGTTTTTTTGCCAGGGTAGAGGTTATAAAAGCGTCCTTTTCGCTCGCCTGTTTGATGTTGCGGGGTAAGCGTGCTTTCCCCTGCAATCACCTCAATGCGATTAGCGGTTTCGCAAGCGCTAAGCAATCCACAAATAAATACAAGGCTGGTGGTTTTTAGTTTCATTGTTGCTATCTATTATTATTTTTATAAAAGTATAACAACATCAAAAGATTAACAAATAGTTCAAAGGTAACAAAACGTAACAACAAAAAAGCCTGCAATATGCAGGCTTTGTTAGGCAGATTTTAATTGATTAGCCAGCGCTATTCATTTGCTCTATAAACTTGTTTGAATCGGCAATTGATTTATTCATGTCGTTCATCAGTACTTGAATATCACGCTTTAAATTAGTGAATTCGCCTTTAATAGCGGCAACCGCTTGTGCGTTTAAGTTATGCTTTAGGTACAGTACGTTATCTTGTAAAGACGATAGCACTGGTTCCATTTTGCTTTCTGCACTGCGCATAGAGCGAAGTAACTGGCTAAATTGGCGTTGTGTAGCCGCTAGTTTTTTACTGCTTTCGCGTTTAAGCGACGCGCTTTTGTATTGCTCAAGCTCATCGCTCCATTCATCAAATAAAGCTTCTGCTACATCTTCAACTTTATTAATATTGCTCGACACTTCATTAGCGGCTGCTAAGCTAGACTCATAATCGTCATTAAGTTGATTGTAGGCATCTTGTAACTCGCCGCCATCAAAATTAATTAAGGTTGTTAGGCGCTCAAGTGCTGATTGAAATTCTTCTTGCGACTCTTCTTGTGAATCTTTGGTTTCTTCTACGCGGTCAATAAGAATGTCGCGCTTATGTACACCTACTTTTTCCATTGCAGAATAATAAGCCGACTGACAGCCCGATAAAGTAAGCGTAATGGCCAGTACCGAGGCGCTAAGTAATGTTTGTTTTTTCATTTGGATCCCTATTTACCAGTAAGTGCTGTAAATTATGGTGCTGATTGCTATCATAATCAAAATTCGATTAGCACAAGTCAATTGTATGAATGATAAGCTCTCCCTTTATAAACAGCAAGCTATCTCCTTTTTAAGGCAACAGCCAAGCTGGTGGATGCAGTACGTTAACCGCTGTATAGACGATCAAATTACAGTGAATGCAGGCTACCTTGCCTATGTTACTTTGCTTTCTTTAGTGCCTTTGATAGCGGTAGGCGTGGCAATATTTTCGGCCTTCCCGGGGGTTGAGTCGACCCGCATAGCCATAGAAAGCTTTTTGTTTACTAACTTTGTACCTACCTCATCTGATGTGATTAAAGAGCATATAAGCTCCTTTGCTGGCAATGCGAACCAAATGACCGCGGTGGGTATTGGCTTTTTAGCGGCGATTGCATTGCTGCTTATACGTAATGTTGATGCCACGCTTAATCGCATTTGGCGTATTAAGAAAAAACGCCCCATGATGATCTCTTTTGCGGTTTATTGGATGGTATTGAGCTTAGGCCCCGTACTACTGGGCGCAAGTATTGGTGTTACATCGTATATTGTTTCGTTAGTGTCGTTTGCCGATCAGGGAATTCCTGGGTTTAGTGGCTTTTTGTTAAAGCTGGTGCCTTATGGCTTTTCGATGATTGGCTTTTTAATGTTATACACTTTAGTACCTAACACGCCTGTATCTATTCGGGCTGCGCTACCTGGGGCTCTTTTTGCGGCAGTATTATTTGAGCTGACTAAAAAAGGCTTTGCGCTTTATATTAGCCATTTTCCTTCGTACGAAGTAATTTATGGCGCTGTTGCGACCATTCCTATTTTATTTGTGTGGGTGTATTTGTCGTGGGTGGTAGTGCTATTAGGGGCCGAATTTACCGCCTGTATAAGCCCTAATCATGTACCACAAACACCAGAAATAGACATTGATGAAGAACTAAAAACAGAGGAACGCAGTTAAATGCAAGGTTTAATACAACGTGTAAAAAGTGCCAAAGTAGAAGTTGATAACCAAGTTATAGGTGAAATTGGCCAAGGTATATTATTGTTACTCGGTGTTGAAAAACCAGATGATGAGCAAACCGCCGACAAACTATTGCATAAGGTAAGTAATTACCGAATATTTACCGATGAAAACGACAAAATGAACTTAAGTCTAAAAGATATAGGCGGTGAGTTACTCGTGGTGTCGCAATTTACATTAGCGGCTGATACTAAAAAAGGCATGCGGCCAAGCTTTTCATCGGCAGCCACACCTAGCCAAGCTAACGCGCTTTACGAGTACTTTGTAACTCAAGCTAAAGCGCAGGGTATTAGTGTTGCCACGGGAGAGTTTGGCGCCGATATGCAAGTGAGCTTGTGTAACGATGGACCTGTTACGTTTAACTTATCGGTTTAATTACCAGCTTTAGTAACAATAATAATATGATTCACAAAGCCCGCAATTTTATGCGGGCTTACTTTTACGCCAAACACATTAAATAGTAATTGCTGTAACTGAATTAACTGCGACTCATGTTGCGATAAAAAGTTAATAAATAACGTGCCACCTGCGTTTAGCGCATCGTATATTTTTTGATAAAAAGCGCGTTCAAACAAAAATCGTGGTGCATCTATTTGGCTAAATAAATCAAGAATAATCCAGTCATGGTTATGTGCCTTGCTAAGTACATTTTGCGCGTCATCACACTGCACGTCACTTTGGTTTTTAAGAGCGAAAAAATCTGTATAGCAGGCAATTATATCTGCATTTTTTTCAACTGATGTTACGTGTGCCTGCGGGTAAGTGTATTGTAAGTAATTACGTATAGCGCCACCGCCAAGGCCAAGTTCTAACACGTGATTTGGCGGTGCTAAGGTTTGCCACTGTTTAGCTAAATAGGTTAAATGTGGAAATAGTAAGCGCTGTGGATTGTTAAGCTCTACCACCGATTGCAACGTATCGTTAATCAGCAGCCAGCGGAGCTGACCGGATTGGCGAACCTGTATGTGATCGCCTGCATATTTATGCCAGTAAACTAGTTGCCCAATATCTTGGCTGTGACTAATAAAGTGGCTACTCACTACACCCGTTAAAGGGTTTATAAAATCGCTCATAACATTAAGGGCCTGTTGACCTTTCAGGATTAAAGTTTGTTCAATCTAGGGG
>NZ_DCYU01000102.1:0-43898 GCF_002331165.1 Pseudoalteromonas sp. UBA2102 | reverse complement strand
GGCTTACACCCATGTAGGCAACAAAGAGTAAATTTCCCCTAGGCAGAACCCTTCGCTCAGTGCATGTTCAATCTCTAAAGGCCCAGCATAAACTAGCTGATGCTATGGGTAAAACAGTTATTTTTTCGCTTGCTTACCAAAGTCGTATTGGCAGTGTTTAAAAGATGGAGTATGGTATTTGCCATAATAATTCCAACCAACTTAATCTTTAATTTTCTAATGTAAAAACCAATGTGCAGGTTAAAGAGTTATTCAGTTGGATTACATGCCGTAGCCTTTATTTTTTATTTACGGCAAAACAACAGGAGTATATATGTTTCAAGTAACTACACCGCAGAGCAGCGAAGACTGGCAAGCGTACTATCAATTACGTTGGGAAGTACTACGTGCGCCTTGGAATGAGCCTCGTGGCTCTGAACAAGATGATATGGAACAAGACTCAGAGCATCGCTTTATTAAAAATAACAACGGTGATGTGCTTGGTGTGGCCCGTTTACACTTTAACAACCATGAACAAGCGCAAGTACGTTACATGGCCGTAGCCGAAGGCAACCGTAACCAGCATATTGGTAGCCGTTTATTACACGAGCTTGAAAAAATAGCATGGACGCAAAATGCAGGCGAATTAGTGTTATTTGCTCGCGAGCGTGCGCTTGAGTTTTATAAGCGCCACGGCTACGAGCTAAAAGAAAAAGCCCACTTAGCGTATGGCGATGTACAACATTTCAAAATGATTAAGCAAAAGCCTAGTGAGCCGGGTTGGTTTCGCCACCCTGATTGGACGCAAGTACTGCAAAATATTTGGCGTGAATCAATCCCAATTAGTGATGCAATGGGTATAAAAGTAGAAAGCTACACAGACTGGCAGTTTACAACGCGTGCTGATTTAGACGCTAACTTAAACCTACACAACACCATGTTTGCAGGCTCTATATACAGCTTAGCAACCTTAACAGGTTGGGGCGCAACGTACTTAGCGCTTAAAGAGGCAGGGCTTGAGGGCAATATTGTATTAGCCGATGCCACTATAAAATACTTAAAACCACTTAATACCGACCCACGCGGTTGTGTTGATGTGCAAACCTGTAAAGGTAAACTCAGTGAGCTAGAAACAACAGGCAAAGCAAGTTACGTAGTACCTGTTACTATATTTGATGGCAGCGATGTTGTTGCAGAGTTTGAAGGGGTGTTTGCGGTTAAAAAATAACGAGTAACGCTTTAATAAAAAAGCCAAGCACTTTATAAAAGGGCTTGGCTTTTTTTATGGCGTATTAATAAATTATAGTAAATCGGTAAGTAATATACCTACACCAATACGCTCTACATCAGCGTTATAATCAATTAGGCTTTCACCGTAACCGTTAAAATATTGTGCGTAGCCACGCAAACGACCCCAAAGCGGAAATGACCAATCTAGTTGAAGTGCACCACGGTTATCTGAATTTAAATTATTACGCGTCATAAAGCTAAACTCATGATCCTGATAACGATACGCCCCGCCAAATTCAAAGTAACCCATGTATTTGTAAATATCTGGATTGTCGTCGCCATCGGCTTCTAATATATTGTCTTTTTCATCCTCGGCAATGCGATACCAAGGTTTAAAGCTAAATACAAAACCGCTCTTTTCCCATATAAAATCGGCGTAAATTCGGTTCCATGAACGAGAGTTTGGCTGGCTGCGGCCATTAGATTGGTGCGAAATACCCAGCGCTATGGCCATTTCGTCGCCCCAAAGTACGTTTTCTTGGTCTAGGTAGTTTACCCAAAATATTTCTGGTTCGTAGTTGGTTTCACGAAACGGAGAAGAAATCTCTGAGTTATAAATTTGCCAATACGACTGCAAGGTAAAGCCAAAAAATATGGCTTGGTCGTCATCTGCAAAATCATCGTACAGTGGCACCTTAATAGAAAGCTGATATTTAGCCTCTAGGTTGTCAAGGGGTTCGCCATTTTCTTCATCTGTTAGCTCGTCAAAGCCATCAAACGGGCGATCGTTAGGGTGGGAGACATACGATAAAGGTAAAATGTAGTTACGTTTATGCGGCGTAATTACGTTACGATTTTTTTTACTTACCTCTTCGCGAGCCTTGCGTTTATCAAGTGCGGTAAGTTGTTTGTTTTCTTCAAGGGCTGAGCATTTTGTGCGCAGCTCGTCTAAGGTTTGCTTACCATCGCCACCAATTACTTCATTTAAAATACATTGCTTAACTAGCTCTATGTCGTTGTCTTGTTCATTTTTTTTAACCTCTTGTTGGGCAAAAGAGGGGGTGCTTAGTAAAGCCGTAACTGCAATCCAATAACGCCAGCTCATTGTTTATTCCTTTGAGAGTAAGGTAGATTTATAAATTATAACGTGTTTTTACATTTGTAACGGTGAACTTTCACTGAATTTACACTTATTTGATTACCTTACGTTTACACCGTTATCACAGATCAAAAAAAGCGGCATATAGCCGCTTATATTGTAAGTTAGTTAACTTACTCTCACGCAATGAGAAGGGGGAGTTATAGCGCGGTGCGTTATAACTCAAATACGTTAGTAAAAAACTTATAAAGTTCAGTGCCTTGGTTTACGCTTGCTGAGGCAAAATGCAAAATAGCAATTGCATCGCAATCGAGGCTTAATGTTTGTAGGGGTTGCTCAGTTAAATAGCGCTCCATGCGTAATATATGGGCTATTGGCTCGCCTGCCTTTATGTGTGCGCCTAACGGGGCAACATACTCAACCATGCCGCCAATCGGCGCATAATAAGCAAAGTAGTCATCTAAATGGCACGCATAACGGGTCATCTGCTTAGGTTGATGCGCTGCATCTACCAATACATTTTTATGGTTCAAATAGCTTAAAATGCTGTTTGCATCGTCAAAGGCGGCTGCTAAATCTATTTTTTCTTGGCTGCCTAGCTCTACTGTAAAGGCCTCAACCTGTACATTGAAGTCCCTGCCTTGCGCACTAAGTGCATCACTTAGATGCCACCATGGGCAAAAGCTAGCTTCATCCATTGCGCCATCAAAGTCGCTTGGAATAAGCAGTACGTGTTCAATATTAAAATAACGTGCGCTGTCGCTGGCATACGTTGGACAGTACAGATGCTTACTTGAAATAGGCCCCGTGTGTAAGTCGAGCACGATATCTGCTTGATGCGCAAGCTTTTGCAGGTTAAGCGCAATGCGTTTACCGGTATTGAGCAAGTAAGCTGGGCCATTAAGTTTGGCATCTATTTCATCAAGCAGGGCTTTTTTAAAGTTACTTTTTAAAGCTGCATCGTCGTACTGGCTATGCTCGTGTGCAAACTGGGTAACTAAATCACTATTGTAGTGATACATACGGTTCCAGTTAGTGCCAGTAATAGGGTCGAATCGGCCAAGGGTAAATTCCCCTGATTTTTGATTACAACCTATAGGGTTAGCATAAGGGACTAAGGTAATATCGCCTTTTAAATTAAGCTGTTTTAATTGCTCTAATAGCTGAAAAATAACCGCGTTACCTTGCACTTCAGCACCGTGCATATTGGCTTGAATATACACGCTTGGACCTGTGCCATCACCTTTTAAGCGATATACAGGAATGGTTAGCGGTAAGCCGTTTGCTACTTCCCCTACTACAATATTTTCTTGGCTGATGGGTGTTGTTATGCTCATGTTTATTACCTTAAATAGTGGCTGGCATCTTCAGCTTGGCGTATACACGTGAGTTCGCCCTTTTGTAACACGTATTCAGCTGCTAACTCATGGCATAAAAAATACGGCATGCTTTCGGTAAAACCATAGGCGCCACATTGGCTAAACACCAGCCAGTCTTGCTCGTTTAAATCGCTTGGTAGGGTATGCTCGCCTAAGCAATCAAGGGCAGTACATAATGGGCCGTATAAGCTCATTGCTTGTTCTGGCGCTGTTGATTCGCGCAGTAACGCCGCAGGAAAATCTTGGCTTGTAACAGCTGGGCGCAATAAGTGGTTAATACCACCGGTTAAAATAACTTGCTGTTGCCCGTAGTTTTGTTTGCACTCAACGACGGGGTTCGCGTAATGTCCGCATTCGCCTACAGCGTAACGTCCAAGCTCCATCCAAAGCTCGTCTACACCCGCATCTTTTTTAATTTTTGCCAGCGCGGTGATTAATCCATCCCACTCAAGTGTTGCATCGTTTGATGTGTAAGGAATACCTAAACCGCCGCCTAAGTCTAAAATTTTAAGGTTTATATTTAAGTTATTAGCCAAGGTGGTAAGCGGTGCAATCATTTGCGACCACAGCTCGCTTAGCTTTTGCGTGCTAAGCATGTTGCCCCACTGAAAAATATGCAGGCCATCAAAATTAAGTGCTGGGTAATCGCCAGTATTGAGCGCTTGCCATTCATCGCAACCAAGCCCAAACGGAGTAAGGCTGTCACCCCCTAATGGGTTTTTTTCACCTTCTGGCCAGCGTAATTGCACACGCAGTAATACTTGCAGCTGCGTATTTTGCAGCTGCGCTTGCTGGTTTAACCAACGTACTTGATTGAGGCTTTCGGCAACAAAAATACGCACGCCGCGCTCAATAAAGTGTTTAATTTGTTTAGGGCTCTTTGCAGGCCCTGTGTTGAGCACGCGCTGTGAACTAATACCTTGTGCAAGGACTTGTTCAAGCTCACCTTTACTTGCTACGTCAAAGTTAAATCCGGCGCTGTCTAGGCATTGAATAACCTTAGAAAGCGGATTGGCTTTTACCGCATACCAAAGCTTTACATCGGTTTGCGCAACTAAACGGGTAAGGTGTGCGTTTAGTTTGTCTAAGTCGTAAACAAAAAAAGGTGTATCAAGTTGCTGAGTAAGTGTATTTACGGCGGCCTTGATAGGCGTGCTCAAAAAGCTCATTATCGTAAAACCTCTTCTAGCAATAACGATGCATCGCTTTGCTCGTCGCGGTATTTAACAATGAGTGCACACGACATGCTTAGGCCTTGCTCACGAGCCCATTCGTTAGACGCAGGGCGAGAACCTGGTATTACAATAGCGTACTCTGGAATTGGCTCGCCTTTATCTAGCTGGCGCTCGTTAACACAGTCGTAAACCGGAATAGTTGCAGATAAACGCACACCTGGTGCAAGTACAGCGCCTTTTTTAACCACTACGCCTTCAACAATAACACAACCTGCGCCAATAAACGCATCGTCTTCAACCACTACAGGGCTTGCCCCAATTGGCTCAAGTACACCACCAAGTTGAACAGCCGCGCTTAAATGTACATTTTTACCAACTTGTGCACATGAACCCACTAATGCGTGGCTATCAACCATAGTACCTTCGTCGATGTATGCGCCAATATTTACGTACGCTGGTGGCATAATAATAGTGCCTTTAGCTACGTAGGCACCGCGGCGAACACTGGTGCCACCTGGTACCATACGCACGCCATCTTCAGTGCTAAATTCTTGCGGTGCAAGGTTGTGCTTATCAACAAACCCGCCTGCAAACTCTGTGTTAGTGCCATTTTTAAAGGCTTCTAAAATGCCTTGTTTTACTTCTACGTTAGCTTCCCATTGGCCGCTTTCGTTTTGTGATGCTGCGCGTACTGCGCCCGATTCTAAATTATTTAGTAGTTCTAACCAGCTCATTATAAAAACCTGTGTTTAATGCCAAGATAAAATGGTGTCGTTTGCAGTGGTGATGCAATCGGTTTGCGTTAACTCAAGATGCGTTAAAGGTGGGCGCAACAGTGGGCTATTTAAACGCCCTTGCTGGTGCATTAGCACTTTAACGGGAATAGGGTTTGCTACAGCAAATAGGCTATTGATAGCGCGAGTCCACTGAGCAAATAAATTGGGGTGTTGACCGCTTAGGCTGCGCTTTACAAATTCGTGTGTTTGCAAAGGCCATGCATTGGCCGCAACCGAAACTAAGCCTTTTGCACCTGCTTGGGCAAAGTAGGGCATAAGTGCATCGTCGCCACTGTATAGCGCTAAATTAGGCGCGGCTTGTCGGTATGCTTCAAATTGGGTGATGTTGCCACTGGCTTCTTTTAAAGCCCACAGTTTTGGGTGCGCTTTTAAGTTTTCAATGGTTTCGATAGGAATGCTTACACCGCTGCGCCCAGGTACGTTGTACAACATACACGGATGCGCGCTTTCGTTTAATAAGCTTTCGTACCAATGTGTTTGACCTACAGCCCCTGGTTTTGCATAAAGAGGCGAGCCTAATAAGTAGCTGTGAATAGGTAATTGGTTACAGTAGCTAACCCATTCTTTTTGTTGGGCCAAGTTACTACCACCAACAGCAACCATAAGCGGTACACTGGGTTTTAATTGGCACACGTGCTCAACAATGCCTTGCTGCTCTTTAAGTGTAAGGGCTAAGCCTTCACCTGTGCTACCGAGCAGTAAAATACCGTTGTGTGCCGCTTCTTGTTCGCTAACAAGTGTTGTGAGCGTGTCGTAGTCAACATTACCTTGTTGATCAAACGGCGTAACAAGCGCTGTCCACAGTGCGTAGTCGTCTAAATTGAAGTTGTGAATCATCTCTTACGAACCTATAAGGTGTTCGAGATATTAAGGAGGCTGTATGATGTGAGCCGCATTAACGTCATTCGAACAGTATTCGAAGAGCGAATGGGCTTAAAATAATAGGGCGCACGGCCTTATTATTTAAGACCAGAAGCTCTCCACCAAACTAATAAGCTGCTCTAAAACAGCTATTGGTGACAGTCGCTAGGATTCAACCTAGTCGCCCGAAGTAATTGCTTCGCAAAAGCGTTTACCTCTCGGCGGTATTCCCCTCACATATGCTCACTGGAGTTTGCGCTCCTAACATACGCTACCTGAATAACGCACCTCTTCTAGCCCTTTGTATTTTGTTTAACCGCAAAAGGTTTAACAAAATACAATTTAAATAGGGTAATTGCGGCGATTAAAACATTTTAGCCGTCTAGGTGTCAAGTTGCAGGATACAGATTAGTTCATCGAAAATGTGGGTGGTTACGTATTGGCTGCTTTTCTCGTAAACTAACCCTATGAGCAGTGATGAGGTATTTAATAAGTATGGAAAAATTTAGCGATATTTATAAGCGAGCAGTAGAGCGAAAAGGTTCTGAAAAAATGCTTAAGTTATTACTCGCAAAACCCTTATCTAAAAAAGCATTAAGCGCATTAAGTGACGACGATTGGCTTGAAGAGTTTACCCGAAAAGTATTTCAAAGCGGGTTTTACTGGTCGGTAATAAACAGTAAATGGCCAGGTTTTAGAGAGGTTTTTTGGCAATTTAGTGTTGATAAATTACTTATGATGCCGCCCGATATGCTCGAGCAAAAAGCAACTGATGAGCGCATTATTCGTAATTATAAAAAAGTAAAAACAATTCCTGAAAATGCCTACATGATCCACGAAATAGCTCAGCAACATGGCAGTTTTAGCAAGTTTGTAGCTAACTGGCCAGGCGATGACATTATTGGTTTATGGGCGCATTTAAAAAAACACGGCGCCCGTTTGGGCGGCAATACAGGCCCGTATGCCTTAAGAGCGCTTGGTAAAGATACTTTTTTACTTTCGCGAGATGTAGAAAGTTACCTAAGAGCGCACAAAATTATAGATGGCGGCCTGCAAACTAAAAAATCGCTCACTGCCGCACAGGCGTTTTTTAACGAAATGCAAAAGCAAAGTGGTTTGAGCCTGCAAGAACTTAGCTTAATTGTGGCTTACAGCGTGGGCGACAATCGCGTAGGCATAAGCCAACAAACAGAGGATTAACCATGAAACTAGTGCCAAGATACACAGACATAGCAGATAACTTTGCAATAGAGGATCAACCTTCAAGCGTTGCTGCCCCGCAATTGCTGCTGTGGAACGAAGCGTTAGCACAGCAGTTTAATATAGATGTTGAGCCTGCGCTGCGCGCCAGTACTTTTGCTGGTAACGAGCCTCAACCGTTATGTGCTGTAGCGCTTGGCTATTCTGGGCATCAGTTTGGGCACTTTTCGCCGCGCTTGGGTGATGGGCGAGCGCACTTACTGGGGGCTATCAGCGATGATAAAAATCAGCTGTGGGATATTCAGTTAAAAGGCTCAGGCGCCACTCCTTTTTCAAGAGGAGGCGATGGGCGATGTGCACTAGGCCCCGCTATTCGCGAGTATATTATGAGCGAAGCTATGCACGGCTTAGGGATTAAAACCACGCGGTGTTTGGCTGTTGTAGGCACAGGTGAAGCTGTTTATCGTAATCCGCCGCAACCAGGCGCAATTGTTACCCGCTTAGCAAGTAGCCATATTCGCGTTGGCTCGTTTCAGTATTTAGCAACTCAAGGTGATGTAAAGGGATTAAAAAAATTAGCTGATGTAGCCATTGAGCGTCATTACCCAAGTATTCAATCAACAGGGGCTCAGCGCTATTTAGACTTTTTAGCAGCCGTTATAAATAGTCAGCTAGCGCTGGTTATTAGCTGGATGCGAGTAGGCTTTATTCATGGCGTTATGAATACTGATAATACCTTGATAAGCGGCGAAACTATCGACTACGGCCCGTGTGCAATGATGAATACCTTTGATTTTGATACCGTGTTTAGCTCAATTGATAAGCAAGGTCGCTATGCCTATGGTAATCAGCCAAATATTGTAAGTTGGAACTGCGCGCGTTTAGCCGAAAGCCTAATACCGCTAATAGATGAAGATGACGAACAAGCTGTAAGTTTAATGACGCCGCTAATTAATCAGTTTTCTACGTTATTTAACGAGCAATATAATCAAATGTGGGCACAAAAATTAGGCTTAGCAGGTTATAACGAAGACGATGTAGAGCTTGTAAGTAAGTTATTATTGTTATTTCAAGAGCATAAGCTCGATTACACCAATACCTTTGATGCCCTAACTGAGTCACTAAAGGGTGGCAAAGTGCCAAATGAATTAACGCAATGGGCCCAGTTATGGCAAAAAAGATGTGATGAAAACAGCTATAACCTAATGAGAGCGGCTAACCCAAGGGTTATACCGCGTAATCACATCGTCGAAGAAATCCTTGCGCAATATAATCAACACGGCGAGAGCGAGCTGCTAAGCGACTTGTTAACGGTGATGAGTAACCCATATGATAAATCAGCTAACTTAGCCCGCTTTCAAGAGACAGGTAAAGATGACAAGGGCTATCAAACTTTTTGCGGTACTTAAGTATTGTAATTAATTGTAAGTTTTTGATTATAAATAGTCATTTTTAAATAATGCAGTGTACAATGATTGAGCAGTTACACACTCGGTGTTATTGTGCGCATTCATAAAAAGTAACTATTTATAAATTACCATAATTTATTAATTGCAGATTAGGTAAAAATTTTTACTTAACCTACAATTGGTGGTTGGAATGCCTGTAGATCGTTGAAAAAATTTATAAACTTTATTTTTCGTTAAGTATCGATTAACAAAAGCTCGGGTAGTGTGTACAAAACTGGTTGAGCTAGTATTGATTAGCTACAATTTTCTAAGTTGTTAAAATGGGAAGAAAACAATGAAATTAAAATCACTTACAATTGCAATTGCGTTAGCTGCAACTAGCGCGTCTACATTCGCTGCCGATAAAGAAGAAGGTTTCTACATTGGTGCATTTGGTGACTACTATGATGCGTCATGGGAAAACATGCGCGCTCAAGCTGGCCTTGACGTAAACGAGTCAACTGGTTGGGGTGTAGAAGCAGGTTACCGTTTCAGCGATTACTGGAGCGCACGCCTTGAGTATGCAGATATGGACTTTAACGCGTTCGATAAAGCTGCGGGCAATCGTAATAATATCGACGGCGAGCGTTACGGTATTGATGCGCTTTACCACCTTGACGGCGGTCCTTTCTACGGTCTATTCGGTATTAAAGAAATGGACGTAGTAGATGACAACACATTCTTAAACGCAGGTGTTGGTTACCAACACTTTATTACTGATGGCTTTTTCGTAAACGCTGAAACTGCGGTATACCAAGGTCTTGATAAAGGTTACACAGATGTAGGTGCTAAAATTGGTATTAACTACTTATTTGGCCAAAACTCTATGCCTGCACAGCCTGTAGAACCAGCGCCTACAGCAGTAGTAGAAGTACCTGTAGAACCTAAAGACAGCGACAACGACAACATCCTAGATAAAGATGATAAATGTCCTAACACGCCAATGACAGACGCTGTTGATGGCGATGGCTGTACTTTATACGAAGACCGTGAAGTAACAACAAGCTTATTAGTTACTTTCCCACATGATTCTGCACAAGTTGGTCAACGTTACTTTGACGATATTGCATCAGTATCTGAGTTCTTAAAAGAGCACGAAGATACAACTGTACTACTTGAAGGCCACGCGTCAGCGGTAGGTAACGCAAACTACAACAAGATGCTTTCTAAAAAGCGTGCTGATGATGTAGCACAAGAGCTAATTAAAGATGGCATTGCTGAAGATCGCATTACAACTGTCGGTCTAGGTGAAGAACGTCTTAAAAACACAGCTAACACGAAAGAAGCTCACGCTGAAAACCGTCGTGTAGAAGCACATGTAAAATCTATTGAACGTGTAAAAGTTAAGCGTTAATAGTTACTTACTTTATTTTAAAAACCCAGCTTAGTGCTGGGTTTTTTTATGCCTTTAAAACAGCATATGCAGTATTAATTTGATTAAACAAGAATGATTATTACTTAACAAACATTCACGAAAATAGAATTTACGCTTACCACTATTCATAATATTTATAGTCGGTATAATCAGTTGCTTAGCTGGATGGATTTTCATCTATACATAAAAGCTTTATAATCCCGCGTTAGAATACTATAAGTATTGGGTTACTTTTTTTGCGCATGAGGCGCTACCGAATACTTTCACGTCACCAAGAGGGCAATATTGTGCTACAAGAATATCGTAAACACGTAGAAGAACGTGCCGCGTTAGGTATCGTACCAGCGCCATTAGATGCTCAGCAAACGGCTGATCTTATTGAACTAATTAAAAACCCACCAGCGGGTGAAGAAGAGTTCATCTTAGATTTACTAATCAACCGCGTACCACCAGGCGTTGATGATGCAGCATACATCAAAGCAGGCTTTTTAGCGGCAGTTGCTAAAGGCGAAGCACAATCTCCATTAGTATCTAAAGAAAAAGCAGCAGAATTATTAGGTACAATGTTAGGTGGTTACAACATCGCCCCAATGATTGAGCTACTTGATGACGAAACACTTGCGCCTATCGCTGTAAAAGGCCTATCAAACACATTATTAATGTTTGATGCATTTTACGACGTAGAAGAAAAAGCAAAAGCAGGCAACGAGCACGCTAAAAAGATTATTCAATCTTGGGCAGACGCTGAATGGTTTACTAACAAGCCAGCTGTTGCTGAAAAAATCTCTGTTACTGTATTTAAAGTAACCGGCGAGACAAACACTGATGATTTATCACCAGCACCAGATGCATGGTCACGTCCAGATATCCCACTTCATGCTTTAGCAATGCTAAAAAATGAGCGCGACGGTATCACTCCTGACAAAGCGGGTGAAGTAGGTCCAATCACTAAACTTGAAGAATTAAAAACACAAGGTTTACCACTTGCATACGTAGGTGACGTTGTAGGTACTGGTTCTTCTCGTAAATCTGCAACTAATTCTGTGCTTTGGTTTATGGGTGATGATATCCCATACGTACCTAATAAGCGCGTTGGTGGTGTATGTTTAGGTAACAAAATTGCGCCTATCTTCTTCAACACAATGGAAGATTCAGGTGCGTTACCAATCGAGTTAAATGTTGATGAGTTCAACATGGGTGATCAAATTGATATTTACCCATACGAAGGTGTAGTTAAGCGCCACGGTACAGATGACGTTATCTCTACTTTTGAGCTTAAATCAGACGTAATTTTAGATGAAGTACGTGCCGGCGGCCGTATTCCTCTAATCATTGGTCGTGGTTTAACAGACAAAGCACGTACCTCTTTAGGTTTAGGTGCTACTGACGTATTTAAAGTACCAGCAGTAACAGAAGTGTCTGATAAAGGCTTTACACTAGCGCAAAAAATGGTTGGTAAAGCATGTAACGTAGCAGGTATTCGCCCAGGCCAATACTGTGAGCCTAAAATGACCACTGTAGGTTCGCAAGATACTACAGGTCCTATGACACGTGATGAGCTTAAAGACTTAGCATGTTTAGGTTTCTCTGCAGATTTAACAATGCAGTCATTCTGTCATACCTCTGCTTACCCTAAACCAATTGACGTAAACACTCACCATACGCTTCCTGATTTCATCATGAACCGTGGCGGTGTTTCACTTCGCCCTGGTGATGGTGTAATTCACTCTTGGTTAAACCGTATGTTATTACCTGATACTGTAGGTACTGGTGGTGATTCACATACACGTTTCCCATTAGGTATTTCGTTCCCAGCGGGTTCAGGTGCAGTAGCGTTCGCAGCAGCAACAGGTGTTATGCCACTTGATATGCCTGAGTCTATTTTGGTTCGCTTTAAAGGTGAAATGCAACCAGGTATCACTTTACGTGACCTAGTACACGCAATCCCTTACTACGGTATTAAGCAAGGCTTATTAACAGTAGAGAAAAAAGGTAAAATCAACGAATTCTCTGGTCGCGTACTAGAAATTGAAGGTGTTGAGCACTTAACTGTTGAGCAAGCGTTTGAATTATCAGATGCATCAGCAGAGCGTTCAGCAGCAGGTTGTACTGTTAAGCTTTCTAAAGAGTCTATCAGCGAATACCTTGAGTCTAACATTGTTATGCTTAAGTGGATGATCTCTGAAGGTTACGGCGATGTACGTACAATCGAACGTCGTATTAATGCAATGCAAGAGTGGTTAGCTAACCCAGAACTTATGGAAGCTGACGCTGATGCAGAGTACAAGCACGTTGTAGAAATCGACCTAGCAGAAATTAAAGAGCCAATCCTTTGTGCTCCAAATGACCCAGATGATGCGCGTTTACTTTCTGATGTTACTGGCGAGAAAATCGACGAAGTATTCATCGGTTCTTGTATGACTAACATTGGTCACTTCCGTGCTGCGGGTAAATTACTAGATGGCTTTACAGGTCGTATCCCAACTCAACTTTGGGTAGCTCCACCAACGAAGATGGATAAAGACCAACTAACTGACGAAGGTTACTACGGTATCTTTGGTCGTGTTGGTGCACGTATCGAAACGCCAGGGTGTTCACTGTGTATGGGTAACCAAGCACGTGTTGCTGATAAAGCAACGGTTGTTTCTACCTCAACACGTAACTTCCCTAACCGTTTAGGTACAGGCGCAAATGTATTCTTAGCATCAGCTGAGCTTGCTGCAGTAGCGGCAATTTTAGGTAAATTACCTACACCAGCTGAGTACCAAGAATACGCAGAGAAAATCAATGCAACGGCTGCAGATACATACCGTTACTTGAACTTCCACCGTATGCCTCAGTACACTAAAAAAGCAGACAACGTAATTATTCAGCAAGCTGTATAATCTAAACCTGTTTTAAAAAAACCCGCTTAGGCGGGTTTTTTATTGGTTAAAATAAAATTGAATATTTCATGCTGTAATGAGTTTTAATTGAATTAAATATAACCATTACCCACTTTTTATATAAATAATAAAGCAAATATTCCTTTCTACATGCATTAAAATCTCTTTCAATATTCTCATTATTTTAAGCGAGATTTTATGACTGCATTAAACAACCAGAATTTACTGCAACTTCGTTTTATTAACCAAGCAAATATTGATTTGGTTAAGCCTTCTTTTGATAACCTACCTGCTAATCCGTATGCAGATGGTGAATTTCGTAAGCGTCGTTACTCGGTAATTAAATTTCAAAATGGTGAGCTAAAACTACAAGCTGCCAAAGCGTTTGTTCAAGACGATTCTATTAACACCTTTCAGGGTAATGTTGAGCGTACTTATGAAAACTTAGAGCAAAGCTTACTTGAGTCAGAAGGTATGAAAAGCATTGTAAGTGAGTTTTGTGAGCTTACCGGCATTGATGAAGGCCGTGATATTGAAATTCACCAATTTAGAATGCTTGCCATTGATAGCGATACGCCGGCAGCACCTGAAGGTGTGCATCAAGATGGGTTTGACCATGTTTGTGTATGTGGTGTTTCTCACGAAAACTTAGAAGGCGGCGAGCTGCTAGTATACGAAAACAAGCAAGCTGAACCGTGTTTTAAAATGGAAATTAAAGACGGAATGTTTGCACTAATAAACGACCGTCAAGTTTGGCACAATGCCACGCCAATGAACAAAGTAGATACAAACAAGCCAGGTTACCTGGATTGTTTTGTACTTACCTCTTAAGGAATGCTCATGAACATAGCGCAACTACGTGAGCAGTTTCCTGCATTAATACAAACCGTTGATGGTAAATCGCCAATATTTTTAGATGGCCCCGGTGGCTCTCAAGTGCCGCAGTCTGTACTAAATGCAATGACAGCTTATTTAGGGCACTACAACTCAAACTTAGGCGGTGCGTTTTTTTCAAGTGATAAAACCGTTGAGTTAATGGCAAATGCGCGCCAAGCAGCAGCCGATTTGCTTAATGCGCCAAGTGCACAAAATATAGTGTTTGGCCCTAATATGACCAGCCTTACCTTTAGCTTTAGCCGTGCTATTTCACGTGATTGGCAAGCCGGTGATGAGATTATTGTGACTAACGCTGATCACTTCTCAAATGTATCGTCATGGCAGCAAGCAGCGCAAGATAAAGGCGTTAAAGTTCAAACCGCTTTAATTAACGAGGCTGATTGCAGCTTAGATATGGCGCAGTTTGAAAGCTTATTAAACAGCAATACTAAACTGGTTGCGGTAACTTACGCTTCAAATACTACGGGTTCTATTAACGATATAAAACGTATTATAGAGCTTGCCCATGCTGTAGGCGCATTAGTGTACGTTGATGCCGTGCATTATGCACCGCACGAGCTTGTTGATGTTCAGGCCCTTGATTGCGACTTTTTGGCCTGTTCTGCCTATAAGTTTTTTGGTCCTCACTTAGGCATGGTGTACGGTAAAACACAGCATCTTGAAGGTTTTACGCCTTACAAAGTAGAACCAGCTAAAGATGTAGCACCAGGTCGATGGGAAACAGGCACGCAAAGCTTCGAAGCCTTAGCAGGTTTTATTGCCGCTGTTGATTACATTGCTGCAATTAGCGGGCTTGATGAAGGCCACACGCGCCGTGAAAAGTTAACTGCGGCTTTTGCTAAAACAAAGCAGCACGAAATGGCGCTTAGTGAGTACTTTTTAACGCGTTTAGTTAATTACCCGCGCATTAAGCTATTTGGTATTGATGACCTTGAGCGCTTAAACGAGCGTACGCCTACATTTGCTTTAACCTTTGAAGGGCTAGAGCCGCGTGAGGTGTCTGAGTTTTTAGGCAAACAGCATATTTGTGTATGGGATGGACATTTTTATGCACAAGGCTTATGTGAGCAGTTAGGCGTACTTGATAAAGGCGGTGTAGTGCGCATTGGTTGTATGCATTACAACACCACCGAAGAGCTAGATAAGTTATTTGATTTGTTTGATCAACTTCTTTGAAACTGACAGTTTATACCAATCCGCATAATTAAGTATTATCGCGGATTGGTATGAATACAAATCTGCGCTTTTGAATAACTCTTATTAAAGCTCAAATGCATTAAAGTAGTCAGCGGTTAGTTAGCTTTTGACCGCTGACTGTTTTAGCTTTTAGGTGTGCCGTATATGTGCTCTGCGCGATTAAATAGCACCCATGAAGTTAATATATATTTATCGTTCGATACCGGCTTATTACCTCGATGGGTATGCGTAAAGTAGCCAGGGGCAATGACCATAGTGCCTTTTTTAGGCGCAATTTTACGTTTTTGATAATAAAACTCTGTTTCGCCACCTTCCTCTACATCGTTTAAATAAAACATAAATAATAATACACGGTGCAGTGCTTCATTGTGTTGTAGCTGTGGATACACTTCACTATGCCAGTAAGGGTAGCCGCCTTTATTTACCTCGTACTTTTGCGCCTGAATGTTCCCAAGTCTAAATATTTGCTGCACCAGCACAGAGAGCTGTGGTTTGCCTACTTCGTCAAAGTTATCCTGTGTTAAATCCACCACATCCCCCGTTTTTGGGTGATACACTTTTAAGCCAAATGCGCCAATTAGCATAAAAAAGTGTGCTTCTACATAGTTAAAAACATGCTGTGCAGTGGTTTGCTGAATATGCTTTAATTGTTGGGCGTATTCTGGGTAACTGTTTAATTGCAGGTCGTGGCTGTCTTTCTTTTTTAAGTCCACACCACCAGAGGTTACACCTTGTTTTACATGCGGGCTGTTAGAGAATGTGGTAATAAAGTTATCGCAAAAATCATCGCTTAACGCGTTATCAATAACGTGGATAAAGTCCGTCATGATTTACCTTTTTATTTAGTTATTATTTGGATTTTTATGTTTATTGAAAAAGTGATGCCGCGCTTTAGCGAAACAGATGCACTCGGACACATCAACAATACCGTACTACCAGTGTGGTTTGAAGCCGCACGCGTCCCTATTTTTAAATTTTTTACCCCCGATCTAAACCCACACGGCTGGAAACTGATCATCGCTAAAATAGAAGCATCGTTTGTAGGGGAATTATTTTATGCTCACGAAGTGACGATTAAAACAGCTGTTGAGCATGTAGGAAATAGCTCTTTTACCATTAAGCAAGAGGCGTGGCAGCAAGGTAAATGCTGTGTTGTGGGTAAAACTGTATTAGTGCGTTATAACTTTAAAAACAAAGCTAAACAAAATTTAAGCGAAGCAGAAGTCGCAGCACTCAGCGATCACCTAGTTTAACTAGGTGCATTTGCTCCACGCAACGAGGAGCGGTGATGTAAACCACAAGCGACAGCTGTGAATTTTTATAGCGTTATTTTAACGCATTTTGATTGAGTTACGCTTCTCACTTATATACTATTTATATTATATATTGTTGCACCGCTATGACAGGTACTGTTGAGCTGGTAGTTTATGGAGAATGAATGTGGCATCTACAACTGGCAATAAATCGTTAGAGGTAATAACGCTTAGCGATGGTAAAAGCTTAACTGCAGAAATATTGCCATTTGGCGCTATTATCAAAAGCATAAAGTTTAATAACCAAGAGATGACACTGTGCGTTAACGAACCTGCTTATTATTTAGAAAACCCATTTTATTTAGGGGCAACAGTCGGGCGCTACGCAAATCGTATTGAAAACGGACGTTTTGTATTATCAGGCACAGAGTACCAACTTAAAGCGAATAATGGCCCAAATAGCTTACACGGCGGCGAAAAAGGCTTTAATAAAGTACTGTGGCAAGTCACTAAACAAAGCAATAATGAAGTGGAGCTCTATTACTGCTCGGCAGATGGAGAAGAAGGCTTTCCTGGCCAATTACAAGTTTGGCAAACAATTACTGCACGCAATGGCGAGCTAATCCTCAGTTACAAAGCCATTACCGATAAAGAAACTCTCGTTAACTTTACCAACCACTGCTATTTTAATCTTGAAGGCAGTGAGAGCATTAATAATCACCTGCTGCAAATAAATACCGCAACGTATTTACCTATCGATAGTAACATTATACCGCTTGTCCATCATGAAGATGGCTCGGGCAGCTGCTTTGATTTTACTTACCCTAAGCCCATTGGCGATGCACTGTGCGCACAGCATGCACAGCTTGATGCCGGTAGTGGCTTTGATCATTGCTATATTTTTAGTGATGACAATCGTTTAAAAACAATGGCTAGATTAACCTCGCCACACACGGGCGTTAATTTAACCCTTAAAAGTACCCAACCTGGTATGCAGCTTTATACGGCAAATTTTGTAGGTTCTCCTTTTAAAGCACGCCAAGCAGTGTGTTTAGAAGCTCAAAACTGGCCCAATGCAGCAAATAGAAGCGATTATCCAAAAGCTAATTTATTGCCTAATGAAGAATATAATCAGCAAATAATTTTTGCGTTTTCGCAATAACGTACTAATTCCACTGTTAAATTAAAGAAAACAAAAAGAAAAATACACGTAACAAAAAGATAGCCATAATTAAGGAAAAGGTTGCACTTTTGCTCAATTTAAAGTATTTATATTATAAATAGTATTTGAAGCTATACACACCACACAACGACAAAATGACTACACACAATCAGGAGTTTTTAAAAAATGATAATTAACAATAAGTTATCGTTCAACAAGAAAACCGCACTCAGTATTGCTATTACAGGCATATTGGCAAGCGGCCACGTTGCAGCTCAAGGCGCTGAAGGCGACACACCGACAGTAGTAGATAAAGATGTTGAGGTTATCGCAGTAACGGGTATTCGCAGCAGCTTACGTTCATCAATGTTAGATAAAAAAGCATCTAATGTTGTAACCGATGGGATTAAAGCAGAAGATCTTGGTAAATTTCCTGATTTAAACGTAGCAGAGTCTCTGCAACGTATCACAGGTGTAGCCATTGACCGTAGTGGCGGTGAAGGGCAAGCAGTAACAATTCGTGGTTTTGGCCCACAATTTAACACGGTACTTGTAAATGGTCGTCAAATTGCGACTGACAGTGCAGGGCGTGAATTTAATTTTGATGTATTAGCGGCAGATCAAATCACAGGCGCTGATATTTATAAAAGTAACAGTGCAACGCTTCAAGAAGGCGGCATTGGTGGTACGGTTAACGTAACCACAGCTCGTCCATTCGATTTTGGTGGCTTACATGTGATTGGTTCAGTAAAAGGTATGTACGAAAGCCTTTCTGAAGAAGTATCGCCATCGGCTTCATTTTTAGTAAGTAATACGTTTAACGACGACAAGCTCGGTGTGCTTTTTGCCATCACTAACCAACAACGTAAGCTGCAAAATAACCAAATTTTAACGGCTGGTTGGCGCGGTGGACAAACTATTTCAAATCCACAAGACGGCGTACTGTACGACAATGCATACATCCCACGTAACTGGGACCAAGTTGTAGATGAGCAAGACCGTGAACGTACTAATGCAAGTTTAGTATTACAATATGCACCGTCTGACGATATTACTATTACCGTAGATGGTTTAATTTCAAAATTTGAAGTGGACTCATCAGTACGCGATTTAGCTTCTTGGTTTGAACCAGACCGCGTAGGTAGCGCAACAATCGATCCAGAAACGGGTACCTTGCTTACCTTTACGCAAGAAGTAGGTTTAGGTAACGCCAGTGGCAATCCTGCAACCGACTTTGTATCACACACACGTAACTCGCGTGATGTAACTAACAAAGCATTTGGTATTAACGTTGACTGGCAAGTAAACGAGTCATTAAAAGCAAAATTTGACGTATCTCGCTCAACAGCTGAAAACGACCGTGCTGGTAATGACCGCTTTAACGTAGTGGGTATTATTAACAGCTACAGCTTTGACGGCACCGGTAGCGTTCCTACCGTACAGCATGATGGTTTTGAAAATGGCTCGCTGCCAGATGCAAACCTTGCGCGCCTTCACTACAACGAAATTGGTAACCAGTTTACTGATGAAGATGAAATTACCGAAATCAAAGCCGATTTTGAATATGTACCAGATAAAGGCCCTGTTGATCGCATTAACTTTGGTGCTTATCGTCAAGAACGTGAAAAATCAAGCTTCCAAATTTTTGGTAGCCAATGTCAATTTTGTGGTTACGGCACTGAAGCACCACTTGATGAAATTGATTTTGAAGCTTACTCAGCAAGTAACTACTTCCCAGGTTTAATCGATACATTTTATAGCTACGACGGCGATAAAATGCTTGATTACCTTGCTGACCAAGGTTTCCCTGTAGAGCCAACACTACAAAATAACCGTTACACAATTAACGAAGACATCACTAGCCTTTACATGGACTTTACCATTGGTTTTGACCTAGCTGATATGCCAGTTACGGTTAACATGGGTGCACGTTACTCAGAAACTGATATTGAAGTAGCTGCTGTACAAAGCTTTATCAGCGATGTTATTCCTACCTCTGATGCCACTTTATTCCAAAACGTATTTGGCCCGGCAACAGACATTCAAGAAGGGACGAGTTACTCAAACTTACTTCCTTCTTTTAACGTTAAGCTTGAGCTGCAAGACAACATGATTTTACGCTTTGCAGCGTACGACAGTATTACTCGTCCTACTATGTCACAGTTATCACCTGCGACCACGTTTAACGAGCCTCGTCGTCAAAACTTAACAGCAAGTGGTGGTAACCCTGCACTTAAGCCGTTCCAATCTGAAAACTGGGATATCTCTTACGAGTGGTACTACAACGACGCTAACTTATTTAGCTTTGCCGTATTTAGTAAAGAAGTGGATGACTTTATTGTTACCCTAACCGGCGACGAAACATACGACATGACTGACCGTACAGGCCCTGATTTTGCGTGTACAACCTGTACTGATCAAACCGATGCCGAACTTAACGGTAGCTCAGAAGTTTACACTGTAAGCCGCCCGCAAAATGGCGAGTCTGCAACGGTAACGGGTTACGAAATCGGTGTAACTCATATGTTTGAAAACGGCTTTGGTTTTATTGCTAATGCCACGGTAGTAGATAGCGACATTAGTGTTGATGGCGATACAAGCCAAACATTTGCGCTTGAAGGGTTAGGTGATTCACAAAACTTAGTGCTGTTTTACGAGCAAGATAACTGGCAGGCACGTGTTGCATTTAACAACCGTGAGGGCTTTTTACGCTTAGTTGATAACGGCTTTAACGGCGAACCAGTGAATGTAGAAACGTACGGTCAATGGGATATTAGTGCAAGCTACGATATCAACGAAAACTTCACTATTTTTGCCGAAGGCATCAACATTACTGAAGAAGAGCTAGTGCAAACGGGCCGTTTTGCTAATCAAATCTACTCTGTAGAAGATAATGGCTCACGTTACGCGTTTGGTATTCGCGGTACGTTTTAATTGATAGCAGAGGCAGCGATTGCCTCTTAGTTTTCATTGCAGTGCATTATAAGTACTGTTACTAATAAAGTTAGTAGCTAATTTGCACAAAATGAGACTAATTTAAACAAATGCCCGAAAGGGCATTTGTTGTCTAACCGGTTATCAATAAAGTACTCAAAGAGTAGTCCGTTATGAATAAAGCAATAAAAACAATCGCCGTAATTGGTGGCGGCACAGCAGGATGGCTGAGCGCTGCAATTATCGCTTCGTATCACCAAGGTAATAAGGGTGATGGCTTAAAAGTGATGTTGGTAGAATCATCTGATATTCCAACAATTGGTGTAGGTGAAGGTACCTGGCCCACTATGAAAAACACGCTTCAGCAAATTGGTTTGCGGGAAGTGGATGTATTTAAAGCCTGTAATGCCACCTTTAAACAAGGCGGTAAATTTGTAAACTGGACGCATGGCAACAACGATTTTTACTACCATCCCTTTACGGTACCGCTAGGCTACGGCCGTATAGATTTAGCCCCCTATTTAGATAATGTTGAAAACTTTGCTCAGCAAACTAATTTTCAGCACGATATTTGCGAAGCAAACCTAGCACCGAGAGGCATTGCGCAAGGCGAGTATCAAGCAAATTGTAATTACGCATATCATTTAGATGCCGGTGCCTTTGCTGAGCTATTAAAGCAACATTGTAAGAGCAAACTCGGCATTGAGCACATTATTGGCACCGTTGATCAGGTAAAGCTTGATGAAAGCGGGGCTATAGACACCCTTACCTTAACCGATCAAACCCGCACCATAAACGCCGATTTATACATAGACTGCACGGGTTTTTCATCGCTGTTACTAGGCCAAGCCCTTAACGTGCCATTTAAAAAAATGGATCACGTATTATTTAACGACAGCGCCCTAGCTATGCAAGTCCCCTACGATGAAGGTGATGAGTCACTGGCCAGTCATACCATTGCCACCGCACAAAATGCTGGGTGGATTTGGGATATAGGCCTAACGCATCGCCGTGGTGTAGGGCATGTATATTCAAGCAAGTTTTTATCAGATGAAGAAGCCGAGCAAAACTTACGCAACTATTTAGGTGATGCCGCTAAAGGCTTAACTGCCCGAAAAATAAGTTTTGAGTCAGGCTATCGCGAAAAGTTTTGGCACAAAAACTGTGTTGCCGTGGGAATGTCGGCAGGTTTTGTAGAGCCCCTCGAAGCAACCGCCATTATGTTGGTTGAAATTTCGTCTCGCTTTGTTGCAGAGCACATGCCAGCCGATACCCAAGTAATGCCCATTGTTGCAAAGCGCTTTAATGAGCAAATGGATTATCGCTGGCAGCGTATTATCGACTTTTTAAAACTACATTACATGCTAACTAAGCGCCCAGAGCCTTATTGGCAAGCGCACGTACAACCACAAAGCATTCCGCAAAGTTTACAAGAAGATTTACTGCTTTGGGGGACGCGTGGCCCTCTTATTCAAGATTTTCATGGCGCATTAGAGCTATTTCCTGCCGCCAGTTACCAGTATGTTTTATACGGTATGGGCTTTAAGCCCGACTTTACTAAGCAAGCGTATTTGTACTCAAACGATGCGCAAGCAAATCAAATAATTGAACGTAACAGCCAGCTTACACAGCAGATGTTGCAAACGTTGCCGCCTCACCGTGCTTATATTGAGCAGTGGCTTGCGGCTAACCCAGTTTAAGGATGTGTAACTATGGCAATTAGTGAACTATCAAATACTCAACACCAAGCAATAAAAATTAACCCTAATGCGGGTGTTGAATACGCAAAAACACAGCATTTAGTTAATCTACGTGCAAACGAAGTAGCAAAAGCAGCCTGCGATTTACCTATTTTTTTAGCGCGTAACGCACACAACGGCAGCTACACCATTTCCGGCTTAACCAGCTTTAGTGCTCAGCAAAGTTTATTTGTGAGTAACAATCAATGGCAAGCGCTGTACACGCCTGTGTGCATGCAAACCCAGCCGCTTTATTTACTCACTCGTGAGGCAAATAGCAGTGATTACTTTATTGCTATTGATGAGCAAAGCTCAGCCGTTAATACCCAGCAAGGCGAGCCGTTATTTGATGCCAAAGGCAACCCAAGCCTGTATTTAAGTGCGCAGCAAAAGCTACTAGAAAGCGATTTAAAAAATGATTATCAAACGTACCAATTTACCCAAGAAATTGCCCGCTTAGGGCTTATTAAAAACATAGATATTGTTTTGCAGTTTGAACAAGGCGAGGCGCAAACTATTCAAGGTTTGAGCACTGTTGATGAAGATAAACTGCAAACTTTAGACAGCGATACCATTGCCAATTTACACAAACAAGGTTACCTGAGCGTACTTAACAGCATGCTTATTTCGTTGTTTCAGTTAAATGCGTTAGTAAAGCGTCACAACCAGCATCCTGAACTTATGCCATTAAAGCAAATTAAGTTAGAACTAAGTCGAGATGCACACGCACTGTAAGGTGCAATTTATTAATTAGCCTTGATAGGTTAATACGTTCACATAGACAGACATTGCGTTTAACGCGCTGGAGACACACACATGTCAGACAACATTTTGCAGTTGGTGGTTTTTTTCTTTGTAACCGCTTTAATTGGTGGACTTACATATTGGAAGTGCCGAGGCCAAAACCGTAATAGTGGTGATAATCAAACAAAAGAGTATTTTTTAGCGGGCGGTGGCCTTACTTGGATGTTTGTAGCAGGCTCAATTACGCTCACAAATTTAAGTACCGACCAGCTGGTGGGCATGAATGGCAATCAAATGGCCTTGCTCGTGTGGTGGGAATTGGCGGCTATTTTAGGGCTTATTATTTTAGCCAAAGTATTTATTCCTGTTTATTACAAGTACAACTGTACAACCACCACAGAGCTGTTAGAAAAACGCTACAACAACAAGCATATTCGCGCTGTTATTGGTGGCTTATTCTTTTTAGGTAATGCGCTAATTTACATGCCTGCGGTTATTTATTCTGGTGCGCTATTTATGCAAACCATGTTTAAGGTTGATATTCCGCTAATGTACATAGCGACCGCTTTTGCTTTAGTAGGCGCTATTTATGCATTTTTTGGTGGCTTACGAGCGGTTGCCGTATCCGATACCTACAATGGTTTATTAGTGTTAGGTATGGCAATACTGGTCGTATTTTTAGCGCTTAACGCGATTGATTACGACTTTAGCGGCATTCCACAAGAGCGCTTAACATTAATTGGTGATGCTGACTCGCCAATCCCTTGGCCTACGCTTTTAACCGGTATGATCTTTATTCAAATGTATTACTGGGGTACTAACCAAACCATTACCCAGCGTGCAATGGCTGCGCCAAACGTTAAAGAAGCGCAAAAAGGGATATTTGCAGCAGCGGGTATTCGCTTTTTAATTGTACCGGCGATTGTGGTGCTACCGGGTATTATTTCGTACAAACTGTATGGCGACATTGGCGATGCAGCTTATGGCCGAATTGTAGGTGATGTAATGCCTGCTTGGTTAACGGGTGTGTTTGCCGCAGCAATGGCGGCAGCAGTGCTTTCTACTTATAACAGCTTATTAAACTCGGCTACGGCACTTTACGTGTGTGATATTCACGAAGCTTACTTTAATAAAGAGCCAAGTGTAGTAAAGCTAAGTGGCTACGTTACGTTGTTACTTACTAGTTTAACGCTTGTGCTTGTGCCAATTTATCAGCAAGCTGACAGCATTATTAACTTACTACAACAGTTAAACGGCTTGTTAAGTATGCCTATATTCTCAATTTTTGTAGTGGGCTTATTGTTTAAAAATGTGGATGCGCGTGCAGGTATTGCCGCGGTAATTTTAGGCGTGGTTATGTATGGCATGCTGACGTTTGAAAATTCGCCACTACATACTGAACTACACTATATTCACTTAATGCCAATTACACTGATTGTATGTGTAGCCTTTGCGTTAATCGTTAATAAAGTGGTATTTGGTTTAAATGCACAGTGGGCAGGTAAAACACCTGCTATTGAAGATACGCCACCAGTGCACGCACCAAAATAACCAGCAATAAAAAGTTAAGTCACTTTTTATTAGCCAGTTAACACATTCCTAAATCGGCCTAAGGTAACTTAGGCCGATTTTTATTTATTCAATTAATCGACACTGTAGATAACACCTGTGGGCAATAATACTTAATCATTTTGCGGGGCTAAACGTGTGACTACCTGCTGGGGCTTTAAAGGCTACCCTAGGCTAAAAGCGCACTAAATATAATATTGCTCAAGGTGGTATTAAATTTTTTAACCGCTGTTTAAGTTAATTACTGGTATAGCCAGTAATAATATTGGCTAAATTACACCGTAAACACTATCTAAAAGTAATTTGTATGATATATACTATTATTTTAAAATCACTGACTGCAATTTGATGCAGTAAGCGGCGAGTAAGCACACATATAATGTACTCGCGTATTAAACTCATCTTCATTAAAGAGGACAGGAGAATCATGGCTGATATTAAACCATTCTTTCGATTAGACAGCGCAAACAGCACCGTTATTTTCGACTGCCAGAGCAAAACCCCAGCGTTACTTTATTTTGGTAAGCGCCTATCTGAGCAAACAACTGAAACAATGCTAACTCAGCTTGCGACTCGTCAGGAAGTAAAATGTGCCGTGGTTGAAGAAGCACCTATTTCTCTTTCTCCGCTATTAGGTGAAGGCTTTACCGGCGCGCCAGGACTAGAGCTGTCAAACGACACCATAGCTTGGTCAGTTGGGCCTGCTCTTCAAGATGTTCGTCAGCCAACCCCTTCTAGTTTAGAGTTTGTAAGTGTTGATGAGCTGCGTGGTATTGAAGTAGTGCACAGCATCACACTTGATAGCAACACCGATGTGCTAAGTGCGCATACCGTATTAACCAATTTAAGTGATGCACCGCTAAGCGTTAATTTTTGCGCCGCACCTACGTTCCAACTACCCGATAGCATGAACAAGCTAGTGAGCTTTGAAGGACGTTGGTCTAACGAATTTCAACGCCAATCGGTTGATTTAGTATTAGGCAGCTTTGTACGCGAAAACCGCAAAGGTAAAACATCGCACGACGTATTCCCTGGTTTATTAGTTCATAGCGAAGGCGCAGGCGAGCAACAAGGCGAGTGTTATGGCTTTCATTTAGGTTGGAGCGGTAACAACAAGCTACGCGCTGAGCTACTACCAGAAGGACGCCGTTATGTGCAAATGGGTGAGTTATTATTACCGGGCGAGCTAACCCTTGCTAAAGGCCAAACATATCAAAGCCCAAGTATTTATGGCTCGTTTTCGAGCTATGGCTTTAGTGCGCTGTCGCGTAATTTTCATCGTTTTGTTAAAGCTAACTTACTTAGCCAGGCGCAGCGCGAAAAAACACGCCCAGTGCATTACAACACGTGGGAAGGTATTTACTTCGATCACGATGTAGACACGCTAAAGCAGTTAGCCGATAAAGTAGCGCCATTAGGTATTGAGCGTTTTGTACTGGACGACGGTTGGTTTAAAGGTCGCCGTGGTGATTATGCTGGCCTAGGTGATTGGACCGTAGACTACGAAATTTACCCAGACGGCCTATCGCCAGTGATTGACCATGTAAACAACTTAGGCATGGAGTTTGGTATTTGGTTTGAACCTGAAATGGTAAACCCAGATAGTGACTTATACCGCGCTCATCCTGATTGGGTATTAGGCTCAGAAAATAACGAGCAACTTAGTTTTAGAAACCAGCTAGTGCTTGATTTAACGCGCACTGAGGTTGTTGAATACCTATACAAAGCGATTGATGACATTTTAGTTGAATACCCAACAATTAAGTACATTAAATGGGATATGAACCGCGATATAAACCACGCGGGTAACTTCTCAGGCAAGCCTGCGGTGCATCAGCAAACACTGGCACTGTATCGCTTAATCGACCGTATTAAAGCGGCGCACCCTGGCCTTGAAATAGAAAGCTGTTCGTCAGGTGGTGCCCGTGTAGATTATGGTGTGCTTGCACACACAGACCGTGTATGGACGTCAGATTCTAACGATGCACTTGACCGTCTTGAAATTCAACGCGGCTGTTCGTTCTTCTTCCCATCGTCGGTTATGGGTGCACACGTAGGCCCTCGTGATTGTCATATCACAGGTCGTAATGTCAGTATTGAAATGCGTGCTGCGGTATCTATGTTTGGTCATATGGGTATTGAAATGGACCCACGCGAGCTGACCGATCACGAATACAATGCGCTTAAAGCGGCTATTTCGCTGCACAAAGAGCACCGTGAATTTATTCATGCTGCCGATTTGTACCGCCTCGATAGCGACGATTTATCAATTAACTTTGGTTTAATCGACGAGCAAAAATCAAAAGCGTTATTTGCGTATAACAGTGTACGCGAAACACCGCGCACTGCGCCTAATAAGCTTCGTTTTGTTGGTTTAGATGCAGATACACAGTACACACTTAATTTAGTGTGGCCTGTTAAATTTGAAGAATACCGACCTTCGTCTATTGCCGCTGTTAACGGGCAAACCTTTACGGGTGAAGCGTTGATGGAATTTGGCCTACAAATGCCAATTTCATTCCCGCAAACATCACTTATTTTTGAGCTTAACAAAGCTTAAAATATAATACGCAGTAAAAAGGGAGCTAATTAGCTCCCTTTTTTAATAATGTTTTTTAAGCTATTAGTCGAGTTTAGACTCAATCAGCTCAAGCGCTTCTTCTAAAATGGTTTCTACTGCTTTTTTAGCGCGCTCTGGATTACGCGATTTAATCGTATCTAAAATATCAGCATGCTTTGCAACGTCGGCCCCTGGCACACCTTTAATGTGGTTGGTGTAACGAATACTTACGCGCAGCGCGGTGCTAATAAATTCAGTGAGCTGTACAAAAAAGCGGTTATTACTGGCTACTAAAATACTGGTATGAAAGGCAATATCGGCTTCAAGCGGATCGTCTAAGCCTTGGTCTGCATCGGCCATGCGGGCAAGTGCGTTGTCTATTTCAGCAAGTTGTTCGGCGCTGGCATTTTCAGCTGCTAGGGCAGCGGCTTGTGGCTCAAGTGCGACACGTACTTGCGTAAACTCTTTTAATAAAGAAAGCGACGGTTTACTGCTTAAAATCCAGCGCAGTACATCTGTGTCAAACATATTCCAGCTGCTTTCTGGCAGTACGCGGATCCCTTGCTTAGGGCGAGAAGATATTAAGCCCTTAGCAGAGAGCATTTTAACTGCTTCGCGTGTTGCACTGCGGCTCACATCGTATTTTACGCATAGGTCAGCTTCTGAGGGCAGGCCTTCGTTAACAGGGTAAACGCCACGCACAATTGCAAAGCCTAAATCATGGGTTAATTGTTGTGTTAAATTTTGACGAGGTTGGCTTTTCATTGAGCGTTATCCGAATGAGTTATTGCTTTATTATATATCATATATCATATTAATGTACGAAAGGATATGTTATAAACTTTGTTAAAGGCAAGTATTTTAACACAGCTGTAACAGTAATCCTCTTTAGCAAATAATTATAAATATTGAGAGGGGCAGTCTGTATTATGGAGAAACGCATTTGAATAATCACGCTCACTACCCCAGTATTTCTGGCAAAGTTGTTTTTATTACCGGGGGCGCTTCAGGCATTGGCCGTGCAATGGTAAAGGCGTTCGCCGCTCAAGCTGCCAAAATTGCCTTTATAGATATTAATAACGAGGCTGCCCAATCTCTTATAGCCTCACTGCCTAACGCCAAATTGTGGTTTAGACAGGTTGATGTAACCGACTCAAATGCTTTACAGCAATCTTTGGTAGATGCATGTGCTGAACTAGGCGCTATTAATGTACTGGTAAACAATGTAGCCAACGACCGCCGCCAAGCCAGTGAAGACGTTACAGTACAAGATTGGGATCAATGCCTACAAATTAACTTAAATCCAGCGTTTTTTGCCTCGCAAGTCGCTATGTCTTTTATGAAAAGCGAATGCGCGGGGAGCATTATTAATTTTAGCTCTATCAATGCCATCATGGGGCAGCCACAAATGGCGGGTTATGTAACGGCAAAGGCCGGTTTAATCGGCATGACTAAAGCACTGGCACGCGATTATGGTGAATTTGGTATTCGGGTGAATGCTATTTTACCAGGTTGGGTTGCCACCGACCGCCAATTAGCCAGTTGGTTTACCGAGCAAGAGCAAGTGAAGTGGATGGAAGCCATGGCTCTTAAAAAGTTAGTAACCCCTGAAGATGTAGCTAATTTGGCACTTTTTTTAGCTGCCGACGAAAGCAGTATGATCACCGGTCAAGGTATTAAAATTGACGGTGGGAGGCTCTAAGTTGCAGCACTTAAACCTTTTTATAGCCGTAGATTGGGGCACGAGTCATTTACGCGCCTATTTATGCAGCGTAAATACCACAGGGCAGTTAACTTTAATTGCTCAGCGCGACGGCCCAGGTGTGATTAGAGATAAACAAAACTTTGAACATACTTTAATTGGTGTCGTTGCACCATGGACCAGCGAATACGGCGTTTTACCTATTTATATGGCAGGGCAAATCACCTCAAGTATTGGCTGGAAAGAAACCCCTTATTTAGCGTGCCCTATAAACCCCGAAAGCCTACTTAGTGGCGCAATTAATTTTGATTGTGCAGGTAATAAAGTCAGTGCTTTGCCTGGTACAAAATGCACATTACAAAACAATTTATTTGATGTAATGCGCGGCGAAGAGCTGCAAATATTAGGTTTTTTAAAACAAAACCCGGCCTATCAGCAAGGCAACGTACTCATTTGTTTACCCGGTACCCATACTAAATGGGTGCTGTTAAAAGATGGTCAAATTATCTGTTTTAAAACCGCAATGACCGGCGAATTATACGACTTGCTATGTCATCAAAGTGTACTTATTCCTAACGACTGTGAAGCGGGGGAATTTGATTGGCATGCATTTGAGCAAGGCTGTGAACTCACGTTAGGCAGTGACAGCGGTAATTTGGCGCACGGTATTTTTAGTGTCCGTACGCGCCAGCTTTCAAAAGAGTTAACACCAGTGCAAGCCAAGGCATACTTGTCGGGCGTGCTTATTGGTAGTGATGTACGCGCTGCACGCCATGCCAGTGAATGGCAATTGGTGAATAATTCTAAAGTAGTGGTTATTGGCACAGAGCAACTAAATACCTGCTTTACCCATGCGTTAAATTGCATTGGTGTGCAATGTTTAGAGTTTGACGTAAAAGAGGCTACGTTAAGTGGTTTTAACTACTTATTTAATAGTAATAAAGCCAAGCAAATATAAAAAAGCCCCCAATATTGATTGTGCAATTATTGGGGGCTAGTTCTTAAATTAAGTAAGGGTTAAAGCTGCTGTTAAGCTGTTTTAGCCGCTTGGCTTTGCGTAATATAATGATTAAGCGTTGCCACTTGTGCTTCATTAAAGCGCAGTCCTAGTTTACTTCTGCGCCATAAAATATTGTAAGCGTTACCCGCCCATTCTTCATTTAGTAAGTAATCGACTTCTGCTGCAAATAAGCCATGGCCAAAATCTTGGCCTAAATCACTGAGCTGGGTTGCACTGCCTAAAATTAGCTTTGCACGAGTCCCGTAGGTACGTACAAAGCGTTTTAGAGTGATTTCTGGTAACCAATTATAGGCTGCTTTAAGCTCATTGGTCAGCGCTTCTACCGAGCTAAAATCGCCACCGGGTAAGGCGCTGTGTTTGGTCCATGCTTCACTCATTTGCGGGTAAAATTCTTCAAGTTTATTTACCGCAGCTTCGGCAAGTTTACGGTAGGTGGTAATTTTGCCACCAAACACACTTAGCAGTGGTGTGTGTTTGCCTTCACTTGAAAGCTCTAACTTGTAATCACGCGTTACTTTTTGTGCATTCACTGATTCGTCATCAAGCAGTGGGCGCACACCCGAAAAGGTATGTACTATGTCTTCGCGTTTAATGTGGTTTTTAAAGTAGCTGTTAGTAATATCGATTAAGTAATCGATTTCTTCATCACTAATTTTTACATCTTGGGCTGCGCCTTTGTGTTCAACATCGGTGGTGCCTACTAGCGAGTAGTCATCTTCAAACGGTATAACAAACACAATGCGCTGATCTTTATTTTGTAAAATGTAGGCTTGTTTTTCATCGTGAATACGCGGCACCACAATATGGCTGCCTTTAACAAGGCGAATATTTTGTGGCGATTTTTCTATCAGTGCTTCGTCAAATAATTTTGCAACCCAGGGGCCCGCTGCATTAACAATACCTTTGGCCTTAATAGTCTGTTGCGCCTTAGTTTGTTGTTGCTCAAGCGTTACCTGCCACTGGTTATCGATGCGTTTTGCACTTACACACTTGGTTTGCGTAGCAATGGTTGCGCCTTTGTTTTGGGCAGCTAAGGCGTTTAAAATTACCAAACGTGAATCATCAACCCAGCCATCTGAGTATTCAAACCCTTTTGTAATTGAAGGTTCTAATACGCTGTTTTCACCAAATTTAATGCCACGCGAGCCAGCCAGTGTTTCGCGCTTAGCTAGGTTGTCGTACATAAATAAGCCAATGCGGATCATCCATGCTGGGCGTAGGTGGGATTGGTGCGGTAGCCTAAAGGTAAGCGGCCACATAATATGCGGGGCATTTTTAAGCAGCACTTCGCGCTCAGCCAAGGCTTCTTTTACTAATCTAAATTCGTAATGTTCAAGGTAGCGTAAACCGCCGTGGATCAGCTTAGAACTATTTGAAGACGTTGCACTGGCAAGGTCTGATTGTTCACACAATAGAACTTTTAATCCTCTGCCTGCTGCATCAGCTGCTATTCCAGTGCCATTTACACCGCCACCGACGACGAGTAGGTCGTATTCGTTATCTGCTAATTCCACCGAGCTAACCTTTTTATTTGTAATATAAATAAGACATATAACATCATAAAGCTGCGGCTCTTATTTGACAATAGATAACCGCGCTTTTTGCTTGTTAATTTTTAATCCTGATCTTTTTAAAACATACAGCGTACAACGCGCCATTTAAGCGCTGTTGTCGGTGTTTTGTAAGCCGCTAATTTTAATTAGCGGCTGGGCGTATTACGTTTGTTTGCTATCATCACTAGAGAGACAAACTTGCGCTACACAGTGCTGCCACTTTGCGTATAAATCGTTACGTTCGTCAGCGCTCATTGTTGGCTCAAAGCGACGGTCGCAGGTCCACATTTTTGCTAATTGCTCAGTTGACTCATACACACCGGTTTGTAAGCCTGCTAAGTATGCTACGCCTAAAGAGGTGGTTTCGGTCACTGTTGGGCGCTCTACCGTTGCGCCTAAAATGTTTGATAAAAAGGTCAGTACCCAGTTATTTTTAACCATACCGCCATCTACCCGTAACACGCTTGGGCGTAAGCCATCACGCTCCATTGCTTTTTGTAAGTCTTTGGTTTGATACCCAACCGATTGCAGTGCAGCAGCAACTATGGTGCTAATGCCAGAGTCGCGGGTTAAACCTAAAATAGCGCCACGTGCATTTGGGTCCCAGTAGGGCGCGCCTAAACCTGTAAAGGAAGGCACTAAAAATACCCCATGATCAAGCGGTACATCTTTTACTAACGATTCGCTCTCTCCGGCATGGCTTAATAGTTTTAAGCCTTCAACAATCCACTGCATCGTGGCGCCTGCCATAAAAATGCTGCCTTCAATGGCATATGTTGGTTTGCCATTTAGCCTGTAAGCCACCGTGGTTAGTAAGCGGTTTTCAGAGGTAAGTGCTTTTTCGCCGGTATTCAGCATTAAAAAACAGCCCGTACCGTAAGTACTTTTTGCCATACCTTGCTCAAAACATGCATGTCCTACAAGGGCTGCTTGCTGATCGCCGGCAATACCACATACGCGTATTGGTGCGCCAAAAATCTCATCGCTGGTTGAGCCAAATTCGTCGGCTGAGTCCATCACTTGGGGCAGCATAGATTCAGGAATTTCGAATAAATCGAGTAGTTCTTGATCCCATTGCTGAGTATGAATATTAAATAACATAGTGCGTGATGCATTGGTGGCGTCGGTGCGGTGCTCTTTACCACCGGTTAACTGCCATAGTAAGTAGGTATCAACGGTACCAAACGCCAGTTCACCTGCAAGGGCTTGTTCGCGTGCGCCTTCAACGTTGTCTAAAATCCAGCGCACTTTAGTGGCCGAAAAATACGGGTCTAGCAGTAAGCCGGTTTTATCGCTTATGGTTTGGCAAAGCTCGTCAGTGCTTAGGCTTTCGCAGTAATCGCTGGTGCGGCGGTCTTGCCACACAATGGCGTTATAAATAGGTTTGCCGGTTTTTTTGTTCCACACTAAAGTGGTTTCACGTTGGTTGGTGATACCAATGGCAATAATTTCTTCAGGCTTAACGTTTTTATCTGCTAATACTTCGCGGCTGGTACTTAGCACGGTTTGCCAAATATCGTTAGGGTCGTGTTCTACCCAACCATTTTGTGGAAAATGCTGCGAAAATTCTTGTTGTGCTGAGCCAAAAACGTCTGCATCTTTTGTAAACAAGATGGCCCGAGAGCTTGTGGTTCCTTGATCAATTGAGAGTATGTATTTTGACATGATATTTGTGTTATTTATCTTATCTTATATATGACTAGATTGCCTTTAACTTACATTAATGGCAATGATTTTTTCTTAAAATAGCCGTTTAAAAAATAAGCACGCTGTTTTTATTTGCTAACTCTTTTAAATAACAGGTGTTTTATAGCAGCATTATTTTAAGTGCGTATGCGGCTAAATATAAAAATAGCCGCCAAAGTTTGTGTTACTTGGTGCGCGGTTTAGCTTGTTGCCAATCCATACCAGTAGAAAAACGATTATCAAACCCATGCCATGCTGGCAGTGGCTTACCATTAACCACAGCTTGGTCGCCATTTTGTGGTAAGTCTAGGTATTCACATTGGCTGGTAATGCCTTTTACGTGGCAGTCCATCATAGCAAGTACAAAGTGTTTGTTGGTCTCGTTTAAGGTGCGCATTGACCACGATGGCTCGTAGTAATGGCCTATATCTAATTCGCTGCTACGTTTGGCAATAGCAGGAGCAGGGTGCGGCGCAATATTATGGCGCGCATTTTTGTAAGTAAGCAGGTACTTGTCGGTGCTGCCCGTTTGGTTATATAGGTTTTTAATGCCTTCATAACCGGATATATCATCTAAGCTACCCGCGATATAAAGCGAAGGCACTTTAATGTTTTGCATAGCACTGGCATTAAATAAGTTATGTTGCCCGCCCCAAGGCGCAAAGGCTACCATGGCTTTTATGCGTGTATCTACTTGTGGATTTTTATATTGCCCACCTGCACAGCTATTGAGTAATTGCTGCACTTGTTTAATTTGTGCAGGGTCTTTTATACCGGTAAACATTGCAGTCGTTTGCTCGTTAAAGTCATAACAGCCACCAATTGTATTAACCGCGCCAAAACCACCCATAGAGTAACCAATTACGCCTGCGTTTTTGTTATCTACTTGCTTGCTGGCAAAGTTGCTCTGTTCGTTAAAGTAGTTAAGTACAAATTGTTGATCGCGTGAGCGGTTTATAAGGGTACTAAAAAAGCCCGAAAACGGCGCATTTTTAAAATCAACATCTGCATTGGTTGAGTCAGTATGATCTATGGCTGCCACAATGTACCCATGCGATGCTAAATGTTCGCCCAAGTAATACATAATTGTACGATAGCCGGTATAACCGTGTGAGAGCACAATAACAGGGTAGTGCTCTTTGTTATTAATGGCTACATCGCGCATGGCATCGGCTTGTAAGGTAAACGTTTTACCTGTACGGGTTATGTCGCTGTAGCTGGTTAAGGGTGCGTTTGCACTGTCTGCTGCTGGGTACCACACTTCTACTTTTAAAGGGCGATCTTTTTTAGCTTGGGTTGCAGGGTCAAACTGCGCGGGATTTACTAAATCAAGCGTTTGTACGCCAACGCTGTAACTACCTTTAGCAGCAAGCTCAGGAAGTACTTCGCTGGTTAAAGGTGGGTAGAGTTGCTCTGGCGTTTTTTGATCTGCAAAAACAGTACTTGCTGTTAAGCAGCCCGTTGCTAGCAGCAAGGCTTTTGAAAGCGCCTTTAACGTGTGTGTGGTTGTCATTGTGTATCCTTGTTGTGTGTATTTTTTATTATTAATCTAGCTGATGGGCTTCAACGCTATCGCTGTATTTAAGCTGCCACTGCGCCCGAAGCGTATCCATTATGTGCATTACCCGCAGGCTTGTGCTGAGCGGTAGTACATTGCTTTGTTTTTGTTGTTGTAAAATACATTCGCTAACGTGCGCAATTTCAAATTTAAAGTTTTCATCGTCATTAAAGCTAAAATCAAACTGCTGCACTTGTTGTGCGTTTAAATGAAGCTCTAGCGACTGTGCACCAACAAATTCAGCAATGCGAATATACCCATGCTCCCCTAAAATACAGGCTTCGGTAGGGCCATTTTGTTGTAACGCGCTACTAAGCTGCGCAAATTGCCCTTGGCCGTAATTTATAAGGGTTACACTGCGCTCATCTACGCCGGTCGTGCTTTTATGTACTAATGATTTAATTTGTTCAGGGGCTTTATTAAATACCACATCGGCAATCGATATAGGGTAAATACCTAAATCAAGCAATGCGCCACCTGCGGTCGCAGGGTTCATTAAACGGTGTGAGTCAGCAAAGTCGCCCGCTAGGCTAAAGTTGGCATTCACACTGTGTACTTTGCCTATTACGCCCTCGCTTAATAACTGCTGCAGTTTTACTATGGCAGGTAAAAAGCGCATCCAAACACCTTCCATTAAAAAGCAGTTTTGTTGCTCGGCTAACTGGCTAAGGGTTATGAGTTGCTGTGCATTAACAGTAATGGGCTTTTCGCTGAGTACATGCTTATCGTGCACTAAGCATTGCGCAATAGTTTTAAAGTGTTGCTCGTGGGTATTAGCAATATATATGGCGTCAATGTGTGGGCATTGCATAAGGGCTTGGTAGCTCTCATAGCCTTTAACTGAATAGTGTGTGGCAAATTCTTTTGCGCGTTGCTCGCTGGTCGATGCTGCGCCAATAAGCTGTGCATTAGCGCAATGCGCAATGCTTTTAGCAAAGGTGTGAGCAATATTGCCACACCCAATAATACCCCAATTAACCTTTGCCATGCTTATTCCTTAATGATGTTTAAAAAGACGTAATTTGTAATCCTGAACCTGCTGAACATACGTAAATGTCGGCATTTAAATTAAAACGTTCAAAGTAGTGCTGCTCAACCGCTGCTTTGATAAGTGGTACTTCTGCATCACGGCATAAACACACAATCGCACCGCCAAAACCGCCACCGGTCATACGTACTGCACCGCGTTCGCCCATCGCTTCTTTACAAATTTCTACTAGGCCGTCGGTCGCTGGCACGGTTACTTCAAAGTAATGCTTAAGCGATTGGTGCGATGCCGCCATTAGCTCGCGCAGCGTATCAATGTCGTTATTTTGCAGCGCTTTAGTTGCTGCAATTACACGCTCGTTTTCGCTAATTACATGGTGTGCACGTTTGTATTCGTTTTCGCTTAGTGCATCTTTAGTTGCTTCAAGCGTGTCCATGGTGGCTTTACGAAGCGTGGCTACATTCATTTTTGCAGCTGCTTGCTCACAGTCAACACGACGTTGGTTGTACTCGCTATCTACCAATTTACGTGGGTAGTTAGAGTTAACAATAACAATGTTTAAATCATCGGGTACTTTTACTGATTCAGTTGCTAGGTTTTCACAGTCAATTAAAAGCGCATGGCCGTTTTCGCCTTTTGCCGAAATAAGCTGATCCATAATGCCCGATTGGCAATGCATAAAGTCGTTTTCGGCTTCTTGGCCTAGTAAGGCAATTTTTTCTTCGCTTAAACCAAGCTGTGCAATATGGTTAAACATACCACCAATGGCCACTTCTAATGCCGCCGATGAAGATAAGCCACTGCCTTGCGGTAAGTTACTGTCAATAAGTAAATCGGCGCCGCGTAAAGTATGGCCCGCGCGCTTTAGTACAAATGACACGGCACGGATATAGTTACCCCATTGCGATTGCCCTTCGCTGATGTCTTCATCAACACTAAAGCTGTCTTTTTCGCCTGGGTAATTTAACGAATGCACGGTAATGATGTTGTCGTCGCGCTCTTTAAACATAACTTGAGTACGAAACTCTAACGAGCACGGAAATACAAAGCCGTCGTTATAATCGGTAAATTCGCCAATTAGGTTTACACGCCCAGGTGCTGCAGCAATACCTTGAGCAGGCGCACCGTACAGTGATAAAAATTGTTGTTGAAAATCGTTAAGCGTCATCAGTGTGTCCTGCTGTTTTTTTGTAGTGTGTGGTACTGGCTGCTTGTAAAATAGAGGCAGCTGTTTCTGCGCTTAAATCGCGCTGGCTTTCGCCTAGCATTTCGTAGCCAACCATGTGTTTTTTAACGGTGGCAGAGCGAAGTAGCGGTGGGTAAAAATGGGCATGTAAGCGCCAATGTTGCTCATCTGAGCCACGATTAGCCGGTGCATTGTGCCATCCCATAGAATACGGGAAGCTACAATTAAATACGTTGTCGTATTTAGTGGTTAATACTTTAAGCGCTTGTGCTAAGGCGTCTGTTTGCGCATCGTTTAGCTGGCTAAAGTTTTGAATGTTATCTTTAGTTACAAGCAGTGTTTCAAACGGCCATGCTGCCCAAAATGGCACCACCACAAGCCAGTGCTCGTTTTCAAATACGACGCGGGTTTTATCTGTTTGCTCTTTTTGCACATAATCGGCAAGCATCGCGCTGCCATGCTTTTTATAATAAGCAAGCTGCTGCGTATCTTCGGCTTCTATTTCGGTTGATAAATGCGCATGTGCCCATACTTGGCCATGTGGATGAGGTTGCGAGCAACCCATGATCTCGCCTTTATTTTCAAATACCTGAACACACTCATAGTGTTGTGCAAGTTCTGTGTAGTTGTCTTTCCAGGTTTTTACTACTTCGTGTAGGGCATCGTGCTCAAGCTCTGGCAGTGTTTTGTTATGCTCTGGCGAAAAACAAATTACACGGCATTCGCCGCTTGCTTCATTAGCAATAAATAAATCGCTGTCTGAGTCTAAGCTTTGCGATTGCTTGCTCTCATTAGGGGTAAGTGCGCCAAAGTCATTTCTAAATACATGGGTGTATTTGTAATCTGGGTTGCTGTCGCCATTTGCACGGGTGTTGCCTGGGCAAAGTGGGCAGCTTTCATCGTGTTTTGGTAGTACGCTTTCGTTTACTGCTTCTGTAGCACCTAACCACGGGCGGTTATTACGATGTGGTGATACTAATACCCAGCGTCCCGTTAGCGGGTTTTTACGTCTGTGAGTACTTTCTAATAAAGCCATGTTAACTCTCCAACCCACTTGGGTAATTAGTTTGCCAGCGCCATGTGTCGTTAGTCATGTCGCTCAGTGTTAGTTCTGCGTGCCAGTTAAGGGTGGTTTGCGCTTTTGTGGCATCGGCGTAATTACAGGCAATATCGCCTGCACGGCGCGGTGCAATTTTATACGGAATATCTTTATTGGCTGATGCGCTAAATGCTTTGATCATATCAAGCACCGAATAACCTTGGCCGGTGCCTAGGTTGTATGCATGAAAGGCGGTATCGGTTTTATGTTGCATAAAGGCCGCTACATGGCCTTTAGCTAAATCTAAAACGTGAATATAGTCGCGCACGCCGGTGCCATCTTTGGTGTCGTAGTCGTCACCAAAAATATTAACCACTTCGCGTTTACCCACCGCAGTTTGAGCAATAAATGGCATTAAGTTATTTGGGATACCATTTGGGCTTTCGCCTAATAAGCCGCTTGGGTGCGCACCAACAGGGTTAAAGTAGCGAAGAGCAATGCCCATAAATTGGCTGTTGGCATTACATACGTCTTGCATGGCTTGTTCAACCATCACTTTAGTCCAACCGTATGGGTTAGTAGCGCGTATAGGGTGTTTTTCATCAATAGGTAGGTAGTCTGGCTCGCCGTACACAGTGGCCGATGAGCTAAATATAATATGGTTAACGCCTACCTCTTGCATGTTTTGTAGCATGCTTAATGTGCCCGACACATTGTTTTGGTAATAACGCAATGGTTGCTCGGTTGATTCACCTACCGCTTTAAGTGCTGCAAAGTGAAACACAGCCTCAGCTTGGCTGTGTTTAAGGGCAAGTTTAAACTGCTGCTCGTCTTGAATGTCACCTAAAATAAACTCAAAACGGGTGCCGGTAATTTTTTCGAGTTGATCAAGCACACGGGGGCTTGCGTTAGATAAGTTGTCGTAAATAACTGGGGTAATGCCTGCCTCATGAAGGGCAATACATGTGTGGCTACCTATATAACCCATACCGCCTGTAACTAAAACTTTCATGTGTTTTCTCGAAAAGTGTATTTATATGATAAATACTACTATTAAGGTAATTTAAAAACAATAGTTATGATTGCTCGTTATTTCAAATAAACGCTTAAAATTCACCCAAGCAAAGGCACAATGGCTATACCTACTTAATAAGGGCGCATAGGTTTATCAATTAATTCTATAAACTGATTCTACTGAGCCACTAATTATTAGTCGCTAAAAGTGGTGGTACTATTAGCAAATAGCAGTGAGCTAATGCGTGTGTAATTTGTCGTTAATGCAATGGCCAAAGTCTTAATACAAAAAGGAACGTTCAACATGAAAAAAACAATTTTATTAACCGGTGCCACCGACGGTATTGGCCTAGAGACCGCTAAAATGTTGTTAGCGCAAGGGCATACTGTATTATTACATGGCCGCAACCAGGACAAGTTAAATACTGTACAAGCAAGCTTAAACGCTGATTACCCGCAAGCAAGCACAGCCACCTACATTGCCGATTTAAGCGATATGGCGCAAGTAAACACCTTGGCTCAGTCAGTGTTAGCCGATTTACAAAACGCGAATGAAATACTTGATGTAGTTATTAATAACGCCGGTGTTTATAAATTGGCAAATATTACTACTGTAAATGGGCTAGATGCACGTTTTGCAGTTAATACGTTAGCGCCTTATTTACTTACTAAAGCGTTACTGCCTGTAATGAACACGCAATCACGTGTGGTTAACGTGTCATCGGCTGCACAAACCAGCGTTAACTTTGACTCGTTAGTGGGCAAAAAGCCACTATCAGATAGCGCAGCCTACGCGCAAAGCAAATTGGCTATTACTATGTGGTCGCGTCACTTAGGTTTAGCACTTAAAGGTAACGGGCCATTAGTTGTTGCGGTAAACCCTAAGTCGTTACTAGGTAGTAAAATGGTAAAAGATGCCTACGGGCTTGCTGGTGGCGACTTAAAACTAGGCGCTGATATTTTTTGCCGCGCCGCATTAAGTGACGAATTTAAAGATGCCACCGGCCTTTATTTCGATAACGATGCAGAGCGCTTTGCACCGCCACATCCAGATGCGCTCAACCCTGCTAAAAATCAGCAGTTAGTTGATACGTTAGATAGCCTGCTTGTTCAACTAAATGCTGATAGCTAGTAGCAAATTAACGCGAAAAGATTTCACACATGCCTTATAAAGCCTAGTTGTTTTTTATAAAGCCGATATGTGCTTTAAATGTTTTACCCTTTGTTGATCGTCAAAGAGTTCACCTAACAGTGAACTCTTTTTTTTTTGCGTGCAACATTACTCTTGTTGTAAACGCTCGTACAACCAATCTTTTAATTCTGAACGCTCATGTTTTAGTTGATTCATTTGCTCATCGCTAATGGGCGCATCTTTAAGCTCTAAAACACGAATCTCTTTATCTAGCTTGTCGTATTTATCTGCCTTTTTAGCAAATTCTGTGTCGCTTTTATTTAGCTCTGCAATGGTATTTAGGTACTGCGGAAAGTCATTGGTAAGTGAGTGGTCTTCGCCTAACATATTCGCTCCTTAGTAGGATAAATGAGTTACTTAAGTGAATTACTACCTTTTCATATATTACTCTGGGGCTTAGACAATAATAAATCAACCATAGCTAGCTTAAATTGATATAGCGCAGCGACTGGGTAGGATTTTGTTTAACGCCTACTTTTAAACAGTGATGGAGGATTTTTAAACTCTATTATAAATATTATTTTGAAACTGATTGTATGTTTAGCCTTATTATCATTTGTAAAGGGTGTGTCTAGAATGAAGCTTCATTAAATAATTACTTATCAACAGATAACAGAGGCAATACCCATGAAAGCAATGACAATTAATAATTTTGGTGGCACTGAAGAGTTTGTAGCAGCTGAGGTTGCAAAACCACAAGTAACAGCAGGTAATGTGTTAGTTCGTATTGCCGCAACAAGCGTAAATACAATTGATATGATGATTCGTCAAATGGGCGCTGACTTACCCTTTGCTCCAAAACTACCGGGCATTTTAGGGATGGACTTTGCAGGCACCGTTGAAGCTGTTGGCGAAGGTGTAACAGACTTTGCAGTAGGTGATGAAGTATATGGTTGTGCTGGTGGCTTAGGCGATTTACCAGGTGCACTTGCTGAGTTTATTCTTGCTGATAAGCGCTTAATTGCTCACAAACCTAAAAACCTAAGCATGAAAGAAGCAGCCGCTATTCCACTTGTAGGTATTACAGCACTTGAAGGCTTAACACGTGCAAGTGTAAGTGCAGGCCAAAAAGTATTAGTACACGGCGGCGCAGGTGGTGTAGGCCATTTAGCAGTACAACTAGCTAAGCATTTTGGCGCTGATGTTTACTCAACTGGCGGTAACGCAGAGCAACTAGCACTAATAGAAAGCTTTGGCGCTACAGGCATAAACTTTAAAGACGAAACCGTAGAGCAGTACGTTGAAAAACACACAAGCAACGTTGGTTTTGACATGGTATTTGACACCGTAGGTGGTGGTAACCTGACTAACTCATTTGCTGCAGCAAAGCTAAATGCACAGGTATCTACAACGCTTTCTTTATTAGAAGTAGATTTAAGCCCAGTACACTTTAAAGGGTTATCGTTAAACGTAATCTTTATGCTTATTCCAATGATCCACGACTTTAACCGTCAAGACCACGGCGACAAACTGACTAAACTTACGCAAATTGTTGAAGCAGGCGGTATGCGCCCAGTACTTGATGAGCAAGACTTTAGTTTAGAAGAAGCAGCTAAAGCGCATGACCGCTTAGCAAGTGGCCAAGCTATGGGTAAAGTTGTTATTTCTGTACAATAAATTATACCAATCCGCATAATTAAGTGAGCTATTTTGAGGATGGAAAAGCGTGTTGATAGCAAGGCAAAAAATTCGCTATTTAGTTGCTCTAAATGAGAATTTTTTAACGTAGATAGCGACACGTTTAGCCCCTGAAAATGATTAAGTATTATTGCGGATTGGTATCATTACGGCCGGCATCCTCGCCGGCCTCTTTCTTTTTTATGCCCGCCTGATTAACGTTTGTACACCCTTTTTTATAACCAAATATAAACAATAGTGCTTTTATTAATCGTATATAATTACGCTTTAAAATGAGTTGTTAATATTTTAGGGTCAGAGCAAGCGTTTATATGAAAATATTCACTAATAAATTTGCCAGTAAAGCTAAGCAGTTTTATATCGGTATTGTGCTGGTAGGCTGTGTACTGTCTGCGATGGTTTATTATCAGGCAGAAACCATTAAGCGCACCTCATCGACCTTAATGGAACAACAAATTCCGGCGCTACGCGATATTCGATTAATCGAAACCTACCTAGTAAAGCAAGAGCGCTTATTATATGAGTATTACGCAACGAGTAAGCGTGAACTTTATTTAATCGACTTTTTAGAAAACCATGTACGTATACTTGCGCTAATAAAAAACCTAGATCAAAACCACAGCACATTAGCGCTAGAAAGCAGCTTAAGTGATGAGTTTAAAAGTGGTTTAGACTTAGCACTTAAATTACACGAAAACTTATCAAGCAGCAGCACTAGTTGGGATTTAGCCAGAGAGCAACTAGAGCAACTCACCGAACTGCAAGCCCAAGTGATGGGGCACTTAACAAATGCAGAAACGGTTATTTCAAATGCGGTTGATAGCGGCTACAAAGACACCGAAAGCAACCTGCACACCACAGTCAATATTGTGTTTTTGTTTACGTTTGCCATAGTGCTGGTAAGCATTTATACAGGGCGTTACGCATCTAAATTTATAAAGCTTAGTGCCCGTAACGAACGTTTAGCGCTATTTCCAACGCGCAACCCTAACCCAATTGTGAGTTTAAGCGCCAATCTTGAGCTTAACTACTGTAACCCTGCCGCTATTGCTATGCATAAAGAGTATGTAAGCGATAAACACAGTACGCCCATTGCATTACTAAGCCCTAATATAAAGCAGCAACTAATAGACACTAAGCAGTCGGCTAGTCATGTTGAGCGTTTTTATACACAGCTAGATAATCATTACCTCACTTACCAAATACATTGGCTGCAAGAAATAGATGCCTTTGATATACACATACGCGATGTAACAGAGCAATTTGAGGCAGAGCGCTCATTAGAGTATTTAGCCTTTCACCACCCGTATTCAAAGTTGCCTAACCAAGCCAGTTTAGAAACATACACCAATGAGCTAATTTCGCTTGAGCAGCCTTTTAGTTTAATGCTGATTGATGTAAGCCACTTTAAGCTATTGCTTGAGCAATATGGTTTATCGGGGGCTAACGAGTGTATAAATGCCTTTGCTATGCACTTATCGCGCAGCGCTAATAAATTTTCTCAGCAGTTAAAAAGTAAAAACAAACTGACTTTTTACCACATTGCCGATGCTAACTTTGTGGTTATTTATACCGAGCAAGATTGCTCAACAACCCTAGATGACTTACTCAAAGGCGTACAAAGCCGTTTAAGCCAAGCTATTAGCACACCGTACGGTGAAATGCGCATGAGCTTTAACTGCGGTGTAACACGCTACCCAACTAGTAATGACTATAAAACGCTTCTACTGCACGCCAATATTGCTTTAGAAGAGGCAGTAAAACGTAATATTCCCTACGCTTATTTTGATACCGAAAGCGGAGTTAAGCATGCACAGCAGCTGCATATTGCTCGGCGC
>NZ_DCYU01000127.1:0-3599 GCF_002331165.1 Pseudoalteromonas sp. UBA2102 | reverse complement strand
ATTAACTCTCCTATTTAACCGTCACAGTTAATTTTGCAACGGGGTTTAACCATCTGTGTACAGTGTTATTCAAATCACTGTTTCCACCTTCTAGGTCATCATCGCCAAGGGCACCCGGGTGAATGTGCACCATCGTATTTGTATCGCCAGTTGTAATACCTGTACCGTTAGTGCCTGCTTGGCCGCCCGGCGCAGCAGGAATACCTAATACACCAGGTGCACCCGAGCCTTCTACTACAAGTTCGTTATTTGCTTCTGTACCTGCATCATAACCATTGAGGTAAACAGTGTAGGTGCCTGCTTCTGTTGGAACTTTCCAGCTATCAAGGCCTACAAAGCCATCATTGGTTGGCAGTAACATAGCCGCTACAGATAGGTATTCGTTGCCATCGGTAGTTGTGAGCTCTGCTGTTGCAGATGCCGCGGGTGCTAAAAGGCCCGCCGCTGGGTTTTCTGCAATATCGCTACTCGATGCTGACGCTTGAGTAACAAGTGCTGATATATCGCCGCCTTCAGCCATTGCCTGTAGTGCAGCAGAGGCTTCGGTTGCGACTTCAAAAAGTTGATCTTCGCTATCGTGTGCTGTTATTAGTACTGGTGTAAAATAAAGGCCTTTAGTAAGGTTAGTAATTTCTACTTCTAGCTCTGCTGCCAATGTTGATTGGCTAGCTACTGCTAAAAGGGTTGCAACTGTAAATGCTGAAGCTTTCATTATTATTTCCTGTAAGTGATGATTCAGGCTAAGTATTGAATAACCACCTCAAGAAACTCTCACAAAGTTATCACTTTTTTATCACAGCGGGTTAGGGCGTGTTATTTAACAATATAGCTGCCTCTATATAGACACCTGCTCAATAAAAAGGCAGTATGTATTAAGTAATAAGGAGAGCGTAATGGAAGAAAATCAACAGCTTGAGCCGTTATCAAAAGACGAAAAAACATGGGCTATGCTTTGCCATTTAAGCGCTGTAGCCGGTTTTGTTATTCCGTTTGGCTCTATACTTGGGCCATTAGTGGTATGGCTTATTAAAAAAGATGAAATGCCAATTGTCGATTTACACGGTAAAAAATCGCTTAATTTTCAAATTACTATGGCTATAGCTTACTTTGTATGTTTTTTACTGGTATTTGCCGTAATCGGCCTCGTTTTGCTGCCTTTAGTGGCTATTTTTTCTTTTATCATGGTGGTTTTAGCCAGTATTAAAGCCAACGAAGGGAAAGAGTTTAATTACCCACTGAGTCTAAATTTGATAAAATAAATGACGACCCTTTAATAAACCCAGCTGTATGCTGGGTTTTTACTTTAAGTACTTAATGCTTTATATCACCTTATTTTTTAGTGCGTTTGTGTCCGCTACTTTATTACCAAGTTCTTCAGAAGTAGTACTTGTTACCATGATAAGCCAAGCAAAAGCTAATCTGTGGCTGCTGTGGTTAGCCGCTACTTCAGGTAATGTGCTAGGAAGTTGTGTTAATTATTGGTTGGGAACTCATGTGCTGCGTTTTAAGCACAAAAAGTGGTTTCCGGTATCAGCCAAGGGAATTGAAAAAGCGCAATCTCAATTTAAAAAATATGGGGTATATAGCTTACTGTTTGCTTGGCTGCCGATTGTGGGCGACCCACTAACGGTAATTGGCGGCATATTTAAAGTGCGTTTTAGTCTGTTTTTATTATTAGTGAGCATTGGCAAAGGCGCGCGGTATTTAGCCGTTATTGCCCTTGCCAGTGGTGCACAAGCAGTTTTGTAAAGTTACTTTGACCAATCAAGCGTGAGCGAAACTGAGTCGGCAAAGCGCAGTGCATGCGGTTTATCTACTCTGGCTTTTGCGTAATGCACGCTTGGGTGTGTATGGCATACTGCAAGTATTTCGGCAACCAGCTTTTCAAGCAACAAAAAGTGCCCTTGCTCTACTAGGTTTATCACCTCTTTGGTGATCACTTTATAGTTAAGCGCTTGGTCCACTTCGTCTGTTTTACAGGCGTCATCAGCAGGGTAGTGAATTTCTAAATTAATCACTACATCTTGCTTTTTTTCCCGTTCTTCTGGGTTAAAACCAATAAATGTACGTAAGCGTAAGTTGGTTACGTTAATAATTGCGTTGGCCATAATTAACCCTTAATAAGCTGTAAAAACTCGTTACGCGTTTTAGAGTCACTTCTAAAGTTACCTAGCATTACAGAGGTACGCATACTTGAGTTTTGCTTTTCTACACCGCGCATCATCATACACATGTGTTTAGCTTCAACAATAACACCCACGCCTTTAGCACCGGTTACTTCTTCAACTGCTTTAGCAATTTGATGAGTAAGTTGCTCTTGTATCTGAAAGCGGCGCGCAAACATATCAACAATACGTGCAAATTTAGATAAGCCTAGTACTTTGCCATCGGGAATATAAGCAATATGGCAACGCCCAATAAAAGGTAATAGGTGGTGCTCACACATAGAATAAAGCTCTATATCTTGGACAAGTACCATGTCATCAGCGTCTGAGCTAAACACAGCATTATTGGTGATTTCATCAAGCGTTTGACGATACCCTTTGGTTAAATACTCCATGGCTTTTGCTGCACGTTTTGGTGTATCGAGAAGACCTTCTCGGCCTACATCTTCACCCACAGCGGTAATAATATTTTGGTAGCTTTGCTTTAAATCGTCATGCATAAATTTCTCAGTTTAATGTGTGTTCTACTTTAAATGGCGACCGCCATCCACAGGCAAAGCGCGGCCTGTGATGTAGTGGCTGCGCAGTAATAAATCAATACTATTAATAATTTCTTGGCAACCTGGCTCTATACCCATAAGAGATTTTTTAAGGGTTTTAGCACGGTAAGCCTCGTCATCGTGCTGATTAAAAATAATCAACGATGGCGCAACCGAATTCACCTTTATGTTTGGTGCGTACTTAGCGCTAAACGACTTGGTTAAGTTATCAAGTGCAGCCTTACTTGCGGCATAGGCAATGTGCTTTGGGCTACCTGTTTCAACAACGTAATCGGTAAGATGAATAATGTCAGCCGGTGTGCAAGCATCAGCTTGGTATGCCATTAATAGCTGTGCACAGGCGTTATTAATTAAATACGGTGTTTTGGCATGAATGCGCATCATGTTATCAAACAAACTCGAAAAATCAGGGTTACTGGCTTCGCAGTCCCAGCTAGAGGCATTGTGCACAATGGCACGTAAAGAGTGAGTTTGCTGTTTGAGTGTTTCAATAAAGCTAGCTATACCGGCATCGCTGCTAAAGTCGGCGTGTATGCATACGGCGCCTTGTTGTTCTAAGTCGTCGACTGCATCGTGGCGCGTACGATAGGTAATAATAATAGCTTGGCCTTGCGATAAAAAGTGCTTAGCAAGCGCAAGGCCAATACGTTGACCAGCGCCTGTTATTAAAATAGGAGATGTCATGTAATGCAGTTTTCTCTTTGGCAGGCGTTAAAATTAACTATAGATCAGTTTTTTGTTTTACGTAACAATACGGTGAATAGATCAGCTAGTGCATACGCAGCACTAGCTGTTTAGCCGTTATAAATCATCGTAAATAGTCGGAATGGGTTGGCGCTTATGCTGAGTTCGAACATAAATATCAGTTAGCTTT